>NZ_JAXDSU010000021.1:0-4549 GCF_034090325.1 Anaerococcus porci | reverse complement strand
AACCACCTTACAGGTGGACCACCAGTCCTGCCATCAATAGGCGTGATAGATATACCTCTATCACCATAATTACAATGAATAATAGTATTCTTATCTATTACAGCCCCAGTATGGCCACCAGCTCCACCAGAAGCCCCTTGCCTACCAGCTACGAATATATCTCCAAACCTTATATCAGACCTAGATATTTCATCAAGGTACTTTCCTTTCATTGCAAATAGAGTCTCAGTTGAACCAATAAAATGATTAGATGGAATAAGACCTGCATGTTTAGCTGCAAAATGCACAGCAGAAGAACAATCATAAGAACTAGGACCAAGTCTATTATACATAGAATAACCAACCTTTCCCTTCCTCGACTTAAACCAATCAATAAACTTTTCAAGCTTACCATAAGAATAAGTTGATTCAGGTACATCCTCATTGACCTCAATAGTCTTCTTTATAGTCTTAGTCGTCTTAATAGTTTCTTTGTGAGGTTTACCTATACCAAGTACAGCTGTTCTTAAATTTGTTATAGATACATTTCTTTTTACATCTTTAAGTTCTTTTCCAACTTCAAGACGTATCGCAGTATCTTTTCCTCTTTGTTTGGAAAAATTAATTCTTTTTTCCTTAATTTCATTTCCATCAAACTTAAAGTCATAGGAAATTTCAGCTCCAAACCTTCCTGCTATTTGTACTATTCTTTTTGTTTGGTTAGATACTCCAGTATATTCTAAAGTTAAGTTTCTGGAATCTCCAATTTCATCAATACCAATTACCCAATCAGAATCATTTCCAATAGTGGCCAAGATATGTTCTCTTAAAGTTCCCTTCATCTTATGGTCGCCAACATCAGAATTTAAAAGTTCAAGACCTGCATCTTCAGCAATTATTTTTTTATAGGATCTCGACTCTTCTACTTCCATAACTTCTAAAACAATTATCTTATTTTTAAAATTTGGAACAAAAACAAAACAACCCGCCTCAATTTTTTCTACACTTATGTCATTTTTGGCAATCTTTGCCGTATAAATTGCAGTCCCCGTCTTTATAGTTTGATTTAATTCGTCATCCAAAAGAACAAGACCCTTATGGGTGTCAGGGCTTGCCACAGCAAGAGTTTCATATAACCTATTTGTAAAAAATATCATTTAAATCTCTCCCTATAAAAAACATCAATGTCTGGAACAACATCTGAAGAAATATCAAACATAATTTCATTTTGGCCAGGCTTTAACTTCACAGTATCTGACCCATAAGAAATTGGACTTAATGTTTCTATTCCATTCACATAGGCCTTATTAGTTTCCATTTCAAGCCTTATTACATCTCCAGCATAAAATTTATATCTTGGGTCAGGTACATTGGTTACATCCTTATCTGTCCAAAGTTTTCCATCTAGACCTGTAAATTTAAGTCTTACAAAAGATAATTCTGATAGTTGTGGATTAGATCCATACTTACCAGCCCAAACAAGAATATGGCTTGGTTTAAGTTCTTTATTTGTTAGATTATAGTCTTTGGTGTAAGATTTCTTGCTCATATCATTAAAGGTAGTAAAAGAAAACTTTTCCCCATGTTTTTTCATGGAAATTTTTCCCCAAAAATTTGAAGCAAGACCAGAATTAATTTGCCCATAACACCTATCATAAACATCATAATAAATTGATGTAATCCTGTTGGTATAATGAGTAGAAAAACTAGCTGCCATTATTGGGGTATCTCCAGCATAAATACCTATATACATTGCCCCAAATTGATTAGCAGGGCCTACAAAATAATTTAAATAAACTTCTAATTCAAAATCCGTACAATCTAAATTTATTGGATAAGACTTGCAAGGACCATGCCAACCACTTTGCCCACTTGCAAAAGTTGCAAGCATGTCATGAGAGTTTCCATTATTACAAGCAAAGCCCTTGCTTGTAGGACCATCTATATCTTGTTCCAATAGCCAACCTATATATACTCCATTATTTTTAAGCAAATAGGCCTTGGATGATTTGGATTGCCTAACAGATTTTGTTTGAGCTACAGGAAAAGACCTGCCCTTAACCCAATTATCTATCCTTTCTCCAGTTTGCCAATGAGTGGCCCACTTACCAACCTTTATCTTCCCATTACTTGGGGTTGGCATTGACTTATTTCTTTGAACCAAATCACCAGCACTATGCCACCTTGTGTGGATTTTACTTGCATCATAATTTGTTGGATTTAGCTTATTAAATCTAGAATCAATCTCAACCCAAGACCTCCTGGTTTCATAACCATCTACCAACCCCTCTTTTTGTATCTTGACCTGTTTCATAGGGCTAGCCTCAAGTGGCTCGCCAAATTGAAAAACTTTATCCTTACTTACTGCAGAAACCATATAAGTATCATCTTTTAACTTAAAATCAAAGGTCGGATATGCATAATCCGACCCCTCATTTTCTAATATTAAGCTTGTTCTCCCATTAAAAGAAAGTTCCCTAGGCTTAATAGCATAGGAAACCCCATCTGGTATTTCTATATCAATATCAATTTTCGTCCTCTCATAAGAGCTTGAAACTTTAATATCCTCTTTTACCTTTCCCTTCCAATACCTGTCCGGCTGATCAGTAAAGATAAATTCCTGAATTTCTCCAGTAAAAAGTTTATTTAAAACATCAACAGTAGCTAGAATATCATGGAGGATATAAGCATGTATAGTTACTATTCTCCCTTTAACAAATGGACCCATAGTCCTTTCTACATCAGTAATAAATATCAAATCTTTTAAAGATTCACCGTCAACAATAACTTCATACATCTATATAACCACCCCCATTCTCCTATTTTCGTAAAGGTCTTTTTTCTTCTTGTACTCATCAATTTTTCTTCCAAGCATAACAGAAACTTTTTCTCCATCAATATAAACATCATCATCCTTTTCAGTCAGAATTTTTAATAAAGATAAAATATCTAAAAGCATACTTTCAAGCTTAGAATCTCTATTAGCCTTGTATTCACTATAAGCCTTAAAATCTAAATTCGAATCAAGTTTCTTATCCAAAATATTTTTATCAAGACTAGAAATATCTGGACTTAGATTAAGAGGTTTTACTTTAATATCAAATCCATCATAGATTTCTCCAGCCATAGATAAAACATTAGATTTAACATCCTTAAAACTTTCAACCATAGACTTATTAAGTCCACCGATAATAGCATTACCAGCAGGGATCAAAAGTTTTCTATCGTAAGATATAGGACCTTTGTGTGATTTAATCCAGTCTGCTATTCCTCCAACAAAATCTTTTACAGCACCAAAAGCATGTTTTAAACCTCTTAAAAAACCATCTATTACTGCTTTTCCTGCACTAAATAGATTTATACTTCCTAAAGAATTAAAAATCCCTTTAATTCTGTCTATAATTCCAGAAATCCTTGCCTTGGCACTAGAAATAGCACTTATTATTCCATTCCATGCACCTCTTAAAGCACCTAATAAAATATTTGCAGCTGATTTAAGTGTATTAAATTTTGCAACAATTGTATTTACAACTCCGACAATAATACCAGCTGCAATTTTAATTGCTGTTTTAATAGCAGACCATACAGCTAATAAAATAGTTTTTAAAACTCCACTATGATTTCCAAGAAAAGTAAATACACTTCCTATTACCTTTATAGCACCAGCTATAATTCCTTTTGCAACTGTAATTGCTTGCATAATTCCTTGCCAAACAAAATCCATAATAGATTTAAGAGTATTTCCATCAACACCCATTGAATTAAACCAATTTTTAATATCTCCAATGACAACTCCGATAACTTCCCATACAACAGTCATTAAAGATTGGATAGCAGTCCATACAATATTAAAAGTTTGTCCTAAAACTTCCATGACAACCTTGTTATCAAGCAGATGACTTGTAAACTCAGTAATTTTAAATACTATAGGCTCAACAAAGCCTAAAATTTTATTAAATACCTCACCCAAAAAATTAAATATAGGAGTTAAAACTTGAATAACTAAACCTAAACCATTAAATGCATTAGATAAAATTGTTATCCCTTCAGATAAAACTTTTCCAATTACTAAGGCTAAACCCTCTAATATTGGTTTTAAAACATTACCTACAGAACTAATAAAAGGTTGCATTTTCTCCATAAGTCCATCAAAAGCACTTTTAAACTTTTCTATAGCTGGACTTAATAATTCACCCAATTTTTTAAAGATAGTAAATTTTTGAGCTAGTAAATTAAAACCTTCACTTGCCACATTAGGAAGTTGTTTAAAAATATTTCCAACCATTGGAAGTAAATTTCCAAGAAGAAAAGTCTTTGTAGTAGATCCTAAATTTCTTAAACTAGGACCAATATTTTCACCCAAAGCAAGATTACCTAAAAAATCTTGGGCAGATGCTTTCATAGAAGAAAAAGAACCACTTAAAGTCTGTTCCGCTTCTTTAGCAGTAGTTCCAGTTATATTAAGTTTCCCTTGAATAGCATGTATTGCTTGATATACATCTGATAAATTATTGATATCATATTTTACACCAGTTATCTTTTGAGCATCAGCCAAAAGACGCTCCATTTC
>NZ_JAXDSU010000041.1:0-11892 GCF_034090325.1 Anaerococcus porci | reverse complement strand
AATATAATAAAAAAATATAATTTTAATATTTGCACTCATGTAATATTATCCCTACCTTGGGATGATAAAATAGATATAATTGAAACAGCACGTATATTAAATGTTTTGGCTGTTGATGAGGTTAAAATACATTCTTTATATATAGTAAAGAATACAAAATTAGCTAATATGTATAAAAACAATGAGTTTAGAATGCCAAAAAAAGAAGACTATAAGAATAATGTTATTATCTTTTTAAGATATTTAAATAAAAATATTGCTATACAAAGATTAGTAGGAAGAGCACCAAGTGAAGACACAATTTTTTGTAATTGGAATAGTTCGTGGTGGGTAATAAGAGATGAAATAATTGCTGATATGAACGAAAATGGTTTCTCACAAGGTGATTTGAGCCAAAAAAAGAAATATAATATATTAGAGGGAGAGTAAAAATGATTTATTTAGTATTAGGACCATCAGGAAGTGGTAAAACAAAATGGTTAATAGACCAAGCTAATGATGAAAAAGGAAAGGGAAATGAAAATATAGTTTTTGTAGATAGTGATAATGATCAAATTTATTCATTAGATCACTCTGTAAGACTTATTGATGCATCAGACTTTTTTATTAATTCAATAGAATCATTTAGAGGTTTTATTGCTGGTATCTTAGCTAGAGACTATGATATTGGTAAGATATATATAGATGGTATATATGATATTGTAGATATTAACAAAGATAACATTGAAGAAATTTCACAAGATTTAAAGAAGTTATCAGATGAATGCAACGTCGATATTTATCTAGGACTAGATTGTAAGGCTAGTGATATACCTGAATCTCTCGAAGCAGAAGTTCACGAAACTAAATTACTAGATTAATTAAGTAGCCGTCTCAATGAGGCGGTTTTTTGATATTATTATGGAAGAGAAAAACAAATTAATTTCATTTAACACTTGGAGAAAGGAAAGTATAGACTTACTAACAAATAAAAGGATAGGTAAAAATGAGTTTTTAGAGAAAAATTATGAGTATTTAAAGAAACTTGACTTAAAACCATTTTCAAATATCTCTTCAGTTATGGAGGCAATTTATAATTATCAATATTATAATATTATGGCAAAAAGATCTAATTCTTTGGCTTTTGACATACATAACAATCCAAAGAAAAAAAAATATTACAAAAATTTAATTAATAATAGAGAGAACTTTTACCATTTAAAAGATATAGCAAGTTTAAGATTGCTTGAACTTGTAGAATATAGTGGTATAGAGGCCTATTATATTAAGTTGAGGTCAAAAAGATTGACGGGTGAAATATTTGAAATAGTTTTAAAAAATCATGATAAACTTATTCTACATTCAAAAAGTAAAAATTTACTTAGAAAATTAGTTGAAAATAACTGTTTTGATAGTGAAATTAAGGAGTCTAAAATTGATTCCTATGTTAATAAGTCGTATTGATATGATAGAAGTTAAAATTGGTAAAAATGATTCGAATCAAAGATTTGATAGATTTTTAAGAAAGTATTTTAAGAATGCATCCTTATCGGTAATCCAAAAAAATATAAGGAAAAAAAATTTTAAAATAAATGATAAAAGAGCAAAAAAAGATGATTTAATCTGTGAGGGTGATTTGGTAAAGATGTATATTAAGGATGAGGATTATAATAAGTGGGTAAATACTAGAAAATTTAAGGATTGTGACTTTAATATAGATATAGTTTATGAAGATGACAATATTGTTGTTATAGATAAGAAAAAAGGTGTATTATCTCATGCTGCAAGTCCAAAAGACTATGGAAATAATATAGTGGATCAAATGACTTCATATCTTTATAAAACAAATAAGGTTGACAGCAGAGATTTAACCTTCAAACCAAGTATTGTCAATAGGCTTGATAGAAATACAGCAGGACTTATAATAGGTGCAAAAAATGCAAGGGCTTTAAGAGAGCTCAATAAAGCAATTAAAAATTCTCAAATACATAAGTACTACCTAACTATTGTTGAAGGAAAGGTAGACAAAGATTTTACTATAGATACAAATATTATAAAAAATGAAAATAAGAATATAGTTAAGTCAAATGAAGATGGTAAGAGAATTATTACTAAATTTCATCCTCTAGATATAAATGATAAATATAGTTTACTTGAATGTAAATTAATAACAGGTAGAACTCATCAAATTAGATATTCTTTATTTAAAAATGATACACCTATAATAGGTGATAGAAAGTACTTTAAATCAGGCATAGATTATAGGAAATATGGATTGGATAGTCAAGTTCTATTAGCTTATAAATTAAGCTTTAATACCAAGGGGTTTTTATCATATCTAAACAATAAGGAGATTAAATCAAATCAAACAAAGGATTTATTAAAACTTAAGGAGAAAGTTTTTAATGAAAGTTATACTAGATAATAATTCTATATATACAAATAAGATATACCTTTTTGAATTAGTTAAGGAGTTATTTCCTAAAAGTTTTAGAGATTATATTATAGCTTTAGTAAATGAGAAAATTGTTGATTTTAATTATAAGTTAAGACAAGATGACGATATTTTATTAATAAAAAAGGATATGCCATTAGCTTATTCAGTGTATGAGTCAACATTAACTATGCTTTTGATTGATGCTTTAAAAAGTATTTACAATCAAACGGTTGTAGTAGAATATTCTATGAGTAATTGTCTTTATGTAAGGTTAGAAGATAAAGCTATAAGTCATGAATATATTTCATTATTATATAATATTATAAGAAATAATATTGATAAAGATATAAGTATAGTTAGAAAGTCAGTAACAAAAGAAATAGCAATTGATATTTTTAGAAAGCAAGGAGATTATTCTAAAATAGATTTAATGAAATCTATTGATAAAAATAAAGTAGACTTATATGAATTCAATGGGTGGTTTTATAATTTTTCTAACTTACTTTTAGCTAAAACATCTTGGATAGAAGAATTTGAAATTATATCATATTATCCAGGAATTATGTTGAATTTTAAAAAGATTAATGGAATTTTAAATAAATTTAGTGAAGAAGTTAAACTTACAAGAGTTTATGAACAGTCTAAAAAATGGACAAAGCTACTTGATATTAATTATGCTAGCGATTTAAATAAACTTGTTATAAATAATAAAATATCTACCTTGATAAAGGTAAATGAAGCTTATTATAATAATCAACTTGCAGATTGTGCATATGATATAATTAGAAGTGATATGAACATAGTAATGCTTGCAGGTCCTTCTTCATCTGGAAAAACTACAACTGCTAAAAAACTAGCTATACAATTGGCAGTATATGGAAAAAATGCTTATGTTATTTCTACAGATGATTATTTTCTAGACAGGGATAATACACCTTTGGATAAGTATGGAAATAAGGATTTTGAGAGTTTAAATGCAATTGATTTAAAAGCTTTTAATAGAGACTTACAAGATTTGATAGAAGGTAAAGAATTGAAACTGCCATCATATAATTTTACTAAGGGTATTAGGGAAATGTCTGATAAAAAAATCAAACTAGACAAAAAGACGGTTTTAATAGTTGAAGGAATTCACGCCCTTAATCCAAGTCTTACATCATTAATACCTGAAAAAAATAAATATAAAGTCTATGTTTCGGTTCTTAGCCAAATAAATATTGAGCCTCATGTTAGAATTTCATCCTCAGAAAATAGGCTAATAAGAAGAATAGTAAGGGATAATAAATTTAGGTCTTATGATACTGAGGCAACACTTAAAGTTTGGTCTAATGTAAGAAGAGGGGAAGAAAACTATATTTTCCCATATCAAAATACTGCAGACTTTTATGTTGACTCATCATTGTTATATGAGTTTAATGCGCTAAAAAGTTATGCAATAGATGCACTTGATCAGATAAAAACGGACAGTGATTATTATTATATGGCACTAAAGCTTAGAAAGGTCTTATCGTACTTCAAAAGTATAGAAGATACAAAGATTATTGCAGATGATTCAATTTTGAGAGAATTCATAGGAGATGAGAATGATTAAAACAATTGGATTAGATATAGGTGGCACAAAGATAAATGGTGCAGTTATAAACGAAAGAGGAGAAATCCTTAAAACATATAAATTAGAAACCTGTGCTAAAGAAGGTGCTCAAAAAGTATTATATAATATAGAAAAGATTATAAATGAGTTAAAAGATGATGATATTAGAGCTATAGGAGTTGGAACTCCTGGTTTCATAGATTCTGAAAAAGGAATTGTAACTTTTGCTGGAAATATTGATGGATGGACTGGATTAAATTTAAAAAAAGAGATAGAAAAAAGATCTGGAATCAAAACTTTTATAGAAAATGATGCAAATATTGCCTTGATTTGTGAAAAATGGCTGGGAGCAGCTAAAAACTACAATGATGTTGTAATGATAACTTTAGGAACTGGACTTGGTGGAGCTGTTTATAACTCTAAGATGGGACTTCTGGAAGGAGCAAATTTTCAAGGTGCAGAATTAGGTCATGTAATTTTATATCCAAATGGTGAGTATTGTACTTGTGGACAAAGTGGATGTGCAGAAGCATATTGCTCTGGAAGTGCAATTAGAAGACATTATAAGCAATTAACTCAACAGGATAAAACTGGTGAAGAAATTTTCAACCTATATGAAAAGGACGAAATTGCAAAAAATGTCGTTAATAGATTTATTGATGACTTATCTTGGTATTTAACTAGCCTTAGAAATATATTTGATCCAGAAATTATCATTATTGGTGGTGGAGTTATTAATTCAAGTAAAATTTGGTGGGATAAGCTTATTTATAAATTTAATGAACGTTGCCATTTAGCTAGCAAAATAAAACTAAAGCCTGCTAAGTTTTTGAATGATGCTGGCATTATTGGTGCTGGGAAAATTGCTATGGAAAGGTTAGAAAATGAGTGATAAAATCTTAATTTGTGATGATGAAGATCATATAAGACAGTTTATGAAGATAAATCTTGAATATTCAGGATTTGATATAGTTGAAGCCAGAAGCGGAGAAGAGGCACTTAAGCTTGCGGATATTGAAAAACCTCAAGTTTATATTTTAGATATAATGCTTCCAGGTATAAGTGGCTATGAAGTATGTGAAAGTATAAGAAAGAATTATCCTAAAGCTGGAATAATAATGGTTTCTGCAAAAAGTCAAGATATAGATAAAATACTAGGGCTTGAAAGAGGTTGTGATGACTATATAATTAAGCCTTTCAATCCTCAGGAATTAATTTTAAGAGTTAGGTCACTTGTAAGAAGAGTAAATTATACAAATGATGAAAAAGAAAAAGTAAATGAAGATATATTAGTAGATGGGATATTTAAACTAGATTTATACTCTAGGAATTTTTATAAGAACAATAAAGAGATTGATGTTACACCTACAGAGTTTGTAATAATTAAAAATTTCATTCTAAATAAGGGTAAGGCTATGAGTAGGATGGAGATTATGAAGGATACTTGGGGAGATAACTATAGCACTGATACTAAGATAGTTGATGTTAATATTAGAAGAATTAGGGCAAAGATTGAAGAAAATCCTGCCAAGCCAGAATATATTGAGACTGTATGGGGAACGGGTTATAGATGGAGTTAGATAATAAGAAATCTAAATCAAAATTAGGTATTTTTAATATAAATCTAAATAGTATTATTTTTAGTATTATGAAAATAATTATGCTTTTTGTAACAGTTGTTGTTATAGGCTTTGAAATATTTTCATATTCATCTATAAAAAACTATTATGAATCTGCCTTAGTTGGAGCTATGTTAAATCAAGCTAGATATAATCAAGTTCTCTATTCAAATTATTTATCGAGATATGATTTATCTGAAATTATTATAGGAGATAAAAATTCTTTTTATAGAAATAATATAAGTCAAGTGCAAATATTAGATAACTCAGCAAATGTATTATTCGATTCTTTAGGGTCAAGTCAAATAGGGAAAAAAATCAACTCTACTGATGTTAATAATGCGAATAAAGGAGAATACTCATATCAAAAAACTATAAATTCAAAAACTGGTGAAGAAGTTATAGCCTTATCATATCCATTAAATGATAATGAAAAACAAATAGGTATACTAAGATTAATTTCATCTACTAAGATTGTTAGAGAAAATGTAAATAATCGAATGGTAGTTTATTTATTTTTTGGGCTATTAACTTTAATAATAACTCTTATAGTTTCATATTACGCATCTAAAAGATGGACAGTTCCAATAAAAAAATTAACTGTAGTTGGAGAGAAATTAGCACAAGGAGATTTTAAGGCGAAAGCCAATGAAAGTGGTAAAAATGAAATATCTGAATTAGGTCAAACTCTTAATTTTATGAGTGAAAATATAATAAAAAGAGAAGATATGAAAAATGAATTTATTTCTTCAGTATCACATGAACTCAGAACACCATTAACATCAATAAAAGGTTGGGCTATTACTTTACAATCTAAAGATATCCAAAGTAATGAAGATATGCTTAATCAAGGCTTAACTATTATAGAAAATGAAGGGGAAAGACTATCACTAATGGTAGAAGATTTGCTGGATTTTTCAAGGCTATCATCAAGTTCTTTCCAATATGAAAAAGAAGATTTAAATATAGTGGCTCTTGTCAAGGAGGTATATACTCAACTTTATCCAAGGTCTATAAATGAAAAAATTAAGTTTGATTTTATATCTGTGTATGATGAAATAATTGCTCACGTAGATAAAAATAGGCTTAAAGAAGTCTTTATAAATATTATTGATAATGCAATGAAATTTACTGAAAAAGATGGACAAATATCTGTTATCATTAAAAAAGAAGATTCAAATGTATGTATTGATATTAAAGATAATGGTGAAGGTATAAAAGAAGATGAAATAGCTTTTGTATCAAGTAAATTTTACAAAGGATCATCTTCAAAAAGTCAAACAGGACTAGGACTTTCAATATGTGAAGAGATAATAAAAGCTCATGATGGAAAATTGATTATAAAGAGCAAATATACTGTAGGAACTACTGTAACAGTATTACTACCAAGGATTGATTAATATGAATAAGATAAAGAAAATTTCTATATTGTTTTTAATTTTTATATTAACATCTTGTAGCTTTGGAAGACCAGAAGATGTAACTGAATTAATAGAAACACCTAAAATTGAAGATCCTATCCTTAAAGGAACTTGGGAAGTAAAGGAAATTAAGAGTACATCAAATAACAAGAATTCGGATAAGATTAAAAAAGGAGATATTCTATATATTGACAATGACCTAGTGGCATTAAATGATGACTATGCATATCCTCCTAAGTTTTCATCAAAATATGTTGACCTAAATTCATATTTACAAAGTAGAAGTATAGATAAGAATATATTTGATAAAGATAATGTAGAGGTATTATCTGCAAGCCAAGGTGAGCTTTATTCAAAGGACTTTATAAAACTTTCAAATCAAGAGATTTTTATGATAGTAGATAATGCCATTATAGTTTTTGAAAAAATTGATGACAATGTTAGCAGGAGTATAGTAGAAAAATATGCCAAAAGAGCATCTAAGGAAAGAACCACTACAAAAAGTGGTAAAAAAGTAGAAGGAGATATATGTGTTTTAATAGGTGTTAGAGAAAGAATAGATACTGAATCATCTCCTAATTATTATTACTATACCTATTGCGTAAGAATTGAACCTAACAAGATGGCTAGAGTTGGAAAAGCAGAGCATATTTATTTTCCAAATAAACAAGAATTTTGGAGACTAAAATGTGAGTTGAATCCGCAAAGTAAAAAATATGATAGCTTTAAAGCCTATCCTATAAAATTAGAAAAGGAATTAAGTAAGAAAGAAAATCAAGAAAAATACAAGTTTATAAATAGAGATTTAGACCTAAAGATTAATTTTGTAAATGAAGATTATATATCATTCGATTATAATTTAGTTTCAGATAAGTCTCCAATTAATAAATATGCTATGGTTAAGACAGATGAATTAAAATCTAATACATTTATGACTATTAATGAGTATGCTGGCGATGAAAAAAGCAAACAGGTATTTAAAAATCTTGTTTATGAACAAGTTAATAGTAATTTTGGTTCTGTAGATGAGGATAAAATGGCTTATGATTATACTAATTTTGGTTTGATAAGAAATCTTGGCTTATGGCAATTTCAGTCATCTTATCATTTAGAAAGGGATGGAGCTATAGAACAAAAATCTTTTCCTATTGATATTGCTTTAAGAGAGAATTTAATAGATCAAGATAATAAAGAAATAACAGTTGATCAAATCAAAAATTTAAACTACCAAGCCAAGGACTATTTCGAACTTGTAAATGGGCAATATGTAGTTGTACAAAGTCCTGATGAGATTTTATTTTATCATATAAAAAATGGTCTTATAGACACAAATCCCAAATTTTCTATTCAATTACAAAATCCTAGTCAAATAATAATGTTTGAACAGGGATTAGGCTCATATGCTGAAAAATGGGAAGATTCATTCAATGCTAACAATGTCATAATACACTAATTAGTTAATTGACTTAAAAGATTGATATTTGATAACATATTAATAAAGAGGTAAATATGAAACTTATTCTAGCAACATCTAATAAAGACAAGGTAAGAGAAATAAAAAAAATTCTAGATTACAAGATTGATATATTTAGTCCTGGCGATTTAAATATTGATAGCTTTGAAGTTATTGAAGACGGAAAGACACTTAAAGAAAATGCCTACAAAAAAGCAAAGGCTATATATGATATTACAAATTTACCAACTCTCGCTGATGATACAGGACTATTTGTAAAATCACTTGATTTTAGACCAGGTGTATATTCTCATAGGTATGCAAATGAAAATCCAACTTATAAAGAAAATAGAGATAAGCTTTTATCTGAACTTAAAGATAAAGACAACAGACAAGCATATTTTATGACTGTACTTTGTTTTATAGATTCTAGAGGCAAAGATTATTATTTTGAAGGAAGAATAAATGGTGAAATAAGTCATAGAGAACATGGAGATAAGGATTTTGGTTATGATCAAATATTTAGGGTAAATAGTAAAACTTTTGGAGAAATGAAAGAAGAAGAAAAAAATTTATATAGTCATAGGGCAAAAGCCTTGGACAAGTTTAAAAATTTTATTAAAAATAATTATGAAAGTATTAGTAGTTAGTGATACACATGGATATGTTGATGATGTACTTAAGTTTTTGAATACAAACAAGGTAAATCTCATAATACATGCTGGTGATTTTAGTGAAGATGCATTGAAAATCAAAAGTATATCAGGGATAAAAACTCTTCGGGTTAAGGGGAATAACGACTATTTGGACAATACTAGCCCTGACCAAAGAATAATAAATATATATAATCACAGGATATTACTTGTTCATGGACATAAGGAAAATGTGTATTATTCTAAAAATTCATTAATAGATAAAGCGATAGAAAATGAGTGTGAGATGGTGATTTTCGGCCATACTCACACCTATTGTGAAGATTATGACGAAAACTTTAATATAATTCTATTAAATCCAGGCTCAGTATCCTTGCCTAGAGATATGATTAAGAGTATGGCAATGATTGAGATAAATGATTATATTAAAATTAAGAAAATTTGTATAAATTAAGGGTTTATAAAATGACAGGTTTAATAAATTTAGTGGTAGATAACTTTTCAAGTTTAATAATTCTACCAATTTTAACAATGATAATTATAGCTATAACAGTTGTTATTTCGAAAACAAGTGAAAGCAGAAGTGCAAAATTTTATCCGTCTATAGCTTTTGGTATTGTTTCTATAGTGCTAGCTATTTTCTCATATATTAATTTTACTAAGGATATAGGACTTAATGTTGCTTTTGCATCTATATCATTAGCTACAGCTTCTATAGTTGGAATTATAACAGCAGTAATAATTAATTTAATTGATGGCCTAAAATTGACATATAAAGATAATAATAAATAAGGAAAAGTTATGGGAAAGAATAAAGCTGCTTTTTTTGATATCGATGGTACTCTTTTTAGAAATTCACTTTTAATTGAGCATTTTTACTTATTAACAAAAAACAATATCATAGACAATAAGGCTTGGTATGAATATATAAAACCACTTTACCAAAAATATCAAGATAGGAAAGGCTCATATGAAGATTATCTAGATAAAGCATCAATTTTATATCAAAAAAACTTAATAGGTCTTGATAAATCAACTATAGACAAATATGCAAAGATAGCAATAGATATAAATAAAAGTAAAATTTATAGAATTACTAAAAATGCTATAAAATATCATAAAGAAAATGGCTATAAGGTTTTTGTTATATCAGGATCTCCTGACTTTTTGGTAAAAGAGTTTGCAAAACTTTATGGAGCTGATCATACTATTGCAACTAAATATATTTTTGATGAGGATAAAAAATTCACAGGAGAAATTTATCCAATGTGGGATTCAAAAAATAAGGAAAAATCAATAGATTTTTTAAAAGATAAGTATGATATAGATCTTAATAATTCTCATGCTTATGGAGATACAAATGGTGATTTTTCAATGTTTGTAAAAGTAGGCTTTGCTCATGCAATTAATCCAAGTTATGAATTAATCCACAATCTCAATGAGGTAAATAAAATTAGAGACAAAACTTTAATCCATATTGAGAGAAAAGATGTTAATTATACATTCTCATTAAAAGATTTAATGGTAGAATTTAAAAAATTTTAATTGAAATAAAAAATGAATATTTTTAAATTGCAAATTTTTTGTTAGCTAAATTTTGAGTTTATTATACAATAATGACTACATTATGAATAATATTTACTTATTTTTTAGCTATTTTATTTTATGAACAAATATATATAAATAATTTTATTTGATTTTATGTTAAAATTTATTTACAGACTAATAAGAGGGATATATCAAATGACATCAAGTGCGAAAAAAAAACCAATAATTGAAAAACTTGAATATAATTATTTAATAAAAGATGACATCTCATCATTAAATACACTGATGTCTTTATACGATGATATCAAATTTTCTGATTTTGATAAGTCTAATTTTCAAATAAGAAAATACATTTTAAAAAATATTAAAAGAAACTTTTGGTACTTATCAGATATTGATCAGGTCTTAAGAAGTTTAAATCAAACAATAGGTGATGATTTAAATAGGTTTGAATTTCTTTTATCATTAAAAAGTGAATTTAAGGCCTTTGAAAATAAGAAATTGATTGATAAGTTAGAATACCTTGCTATAGAATATTATGGGGTATCTTTTTTATTTGAAGAAAAAGAGATTTTTACTGAAACAAACGAAAAAATTTCTTTAATTAAAAATGAATTTAAAAAAATTACTTTCAATGATAAGAATTTAATTGCAAATATTAGAAAAAATGTGAAAAAATATTCTGACACTTATCTAAAATTTAAGGTATTAAATATAGATGTTAACACTAATAAGCAATTAGCATTTGATATGGATTTAATATACACTGAAGATATAACTTTAAAACAAGCACAAGAAATTAATGATAAGTTAACAAATCACTTATACAATGTAGCTGTTGAAGTTTATGCTGAGTATTATTGGAAAGGGCTTTGCAAAGAAGTAATAAATAGATATCATTAAAGGGCAGGAGCCCTTTTTTAATTGTTAAGAAGGTGGATAATGATTATATTAGGAATAGATCCAGGAATAGCAATCATGGGTTATGGTGTTTTAGAAACTAAAGGAAATAGAATAAGAGTTTTAGAAAATGGAGTTATTACAACTTCATCAAAAAGTAAAACACCAGAAAGATTAAAACATTTATATGATAATTTAGAGCAGATTATTTGTGAATTTAAACCAGATGAGTTTGCAATTGAAGAGTTATTTTTCAATCAAAATGTAAAAACTGCTATAACTGTTGGACAT
>NZ_JAXDSU010000013.1:0-11104 GCF_034090325.1 Anaerococcus porci | reverse complement strand
CTTGAAAGACATGGAAAAGACGCTATGGCTGTTGATGGACTTGGAACAATACCTAATATGAGTCCTGATCTTCCAAAAGAAGGATTTGATGCAATTCCTATGTGGGTTGCTGATATGAATTTTGCTACAGCTCCTTCTATTCAAGATGCAATTATTGAAAGAGTAAAGCATCCCGCTTTTGGGTATTTTGCTCCATCTAAGCAATATTATAACTCTATCATAAATTGGCATAAGGATAGAAAAGGTATTGAGAATATTAAAAAAGAGCATATAGGATATGAAAATGGAGTTTTAGGTGGTGTTATTTCTGCTCTAAATGTATTTTGTTCAAAAGGAGATAAGGTTCTAGTTCATTCCCCAACTTATATTGGTTTTACTATGTCCTTAGTAAACAATGGTTACAATATTGTTCATTCCGAGCTCATTAAAGATGAAAATGGAAGATGGGTTATGAATTATGAAGATATGGAAAAAAAGATTGTAGAAGAAAAAATAGTTGCAACTATTATGTGTAATCCTCACAATCCAACAGGTAGGGTATGGACTAAAGAAGAACTCAAAAAAGCAGTAGCTATATTTGAAAAACACAATGTAAAGATAGTATCAGATGAAATTTGGTCGGATATCCTTGTTAATGGAGCAAAACAAACCCCAACTCAAGAAGTTTCAGATTATGCTCATGAAAATACAGTTGCCCTTTATGCTCCAAGCAAGACTTTTAACCTTGCAGGCCTTGTTGGCTCATACCATATAATCTACAATGAATATATAAGAAATAGGGTGGATAAAGAATCTTCACTTTCACACTACAATGATATGAATCTCTTATCTATGCATGCTTTGATAGGAGCCTATAGTAAGACTGGTCAAGAGTGGGTTGATGAATTATGTGAAACTATATCAAAAAATGTAAACTATGCTTATGAATTCATTAAGGAAAACTTTAGAGGAGTCAACTTATCAAAACCAGAGGGAACCTACATGCTTTTTCTAGATTTCAGAGATTATTGTAAAGAACACAATGTTAATGTAGGAGAAATTCTTAAAAAAGGTTGGGATGTCGGTGTAGCATGGCAGGACGGCAGACCATTTAATGGAAAATATGCTATAAGAATGAATCTTGCTTTGCCTTATTATAAGGTAGTTGAAGCTTTTAGTAGACTTAAAGAATATGTAATTAAATAAGTAAAGTATAGAAAAACTCAAAGTTTTAAATTCTCTAAAAAACTTTGAGTTTTTTTATTGTTTCTAGGGAATTAAAAAATATTAATTTTTGGACTTAATTTCAAAAAAAACAAGAAAAAATAAAGGAAAACAGGAAAATGATATCATTTTGTTCGAATTAATGAAATTAATTTCTAAATTAAGTTAAATATTGAAATAAAATTCAAAGGAGTATATACTTTAATCAGTAAGGAGGCTAACATGACCTATGGAGAAAAAATAGATTCTATTAGAAATAATTTAATAGTATCATGTCAAGCACTTCCAGGTGAACCCCTACATTCATCTTTTATAATGGGAAGAATGGCTAGGGCTGCAAAAGTTGGAGGAGCTAGTGGAATTAGGGCAAACACTTGTGCAGATATAAAAGAAATACAAAAAGAAGTAGATTTGCCTATAATTGGAATTATTAAAAAAGACTATGCTGATTCTAAAATATACATAACACCTACTATGGATGAAGTTGATAGTTTGGTTGAAAGTGGTGTTGAAATTATAGCTATGGATTCAACAGAGAATTTAAGACCAGGTGGAATTGGTATAGAAGAGTTTTTCACAGAAGTTAAGAAAAAATATCCAAATCAACTGTTTATGGCGGATTGCTCTACAGTTGATGAAGCTATAAGGGCAGACAAGCTTGGTTTTGACTTTATAGGAACAACTTTAGTTGGATATACAGACCAATCAAAAGGTGACAAAATAGAAAATAATGATTTTGAAATAATTAGGAAAATTATAGCAAATGTAAAACATGAAGTTATAGCTGAGGGCAATATTAATACTCCTATGAAGGCTAGAAGAGTAATTGAACTTGGATGCTTTAGTGTAGTAGTAGGATCTATTATTACAAGACCACAAGTAATAACAAAAGCGTTTGTAGATGAAATTAATAAAAAATAATATAAGGGGGATATGATGAGAAATTTAGATAAGTATAAGGGTGTTATACCAGCATTTTATGCATGTTATGATGATGAGGGTGAAATTAGTCCAGAAAGAGTAAGAGAATTAACTAAATATTTTATAGATAAGAAAGTTAAGGGTGTGTATGTAAATGGATCTTCAGGAGAATGTATATACCAAAGTGTAGAAGATAAGAAAACGGTTCTTGAAAATGTAATGAAAGAGGCTAAGGATAAACTTACAGTTATAGCTCATGTTGCTTGTAATAATACAAAAGATTCAATGGAACTTGCAGCACATGCAGAAAGCTTAGGAGTAGATGCTATAGCAGCTATACCACCAATTTATTTTAGACTACCAGAATATTCAATAGCAGAATATTGGAATGATATTTCATCTGCCGCAAAGAACACAGATTTTGTAATCTATAATATACCACAACTTGCTGGTGTGGCCTTAACAGATGCACTTTTTACTGAAATGAGAAAAAATCCTAATGTTATTGGTGTAAAGAATTCATCTATGCCAGTTCAAGATATTCAAATGTTTAAACAAAAAGCAGGAGATGATTATGTAATTTTCAATGGTCCAGATGAACAGTTTATATCAGGTAGAATTATAGGAGCAGAGGGAGCTATCGGGGGTACATATGGAGCTATGCCTGAACTATTCTTAAAAATGGATGAATGTTTAAAGAATAAAGATTTAGATAAGGCAAGGGATATACAATATGATGTAGATGAAATAATCTACAAAATGTGTTCATCTCATGGAAATATGTATGCAGTAATTAAAGAGATACTTAGGATTAATGAAAATCTAGATATAGGAAGTGTAAGAAAACCTCTATCTGGACTTATTGAAGATGATATGTCTATAGCAAAAGAAGCTGCTGAGATGATAAATAAAGCAAGAGACAAATATATTGATTAAAGGATGATAATATGCAAGGATTTACTAAAATTGATCTAATTATATTAATAGTATATTTAGCGGTGGTATTATTTGCTGGCCTTCATTTCTCAAAAAAAGAGATGAAGGGCAAAGAATACTTTAAAGGTGATGGTACAATTCCATGGTGGGTAACATCAGTATCTATATTTGCAACACTTTTAAGTCCTATTTCCTTCTTATCACTTCCAGGTAACTCATATGCTGGAACATGGATAATGTGGTTTGCTCAACTAGGTATGTTGATAGCAATTCCATTTACTATTAGATTTTTCTTGCCTATTTATAGCAAGCTTGATATAGATACAGCTTATCAATATCTTGAACTAAGATTTGATAGCAAAGGTTTGAGAATACTTGGTGCACTAATGTTTATAATCTATCAAGTAGGACGTATGTCAATTATAATGTATCTACCATGTATGGTGCTTTCAAAACTTATAGGCATTAATGTTAATATACTTATTATTATAATGGGAATTATAGCTATAATCTATTCTTATACTGGTGGACTTAAATCAGTATTATGGACAGATTTTATACAAGGTTCAGTATTACTACTTGGTGTAACTTTTGGTTTAATCTATCTATTATGTAATATTGATGGAGGATTTTCAGCTATAGCAGATGAGCTTATAAATAATCATAAGTTCTTAGCAGTAGATCAACCAATATTTGATGCGAATATATTCAGAGATAGTATATTCTTATTAATTTTCGGTGCAGGTTTAAATACAGTAGGTTCATATGTTTCAAGTCAAGATATAGTACAAAGGTTTACTACAACAACAGACACAAAACAATTAAATAAGATGATGATAGCTAATGGTTGTCTATCCATATTTATTGCAACTGTTTTCTACCTTATAGGTACAGGTTTATATGTTTTCTATCAAACACAAGGAAATCCACTACCACCTGCAGCACAACAAGACCAAATCTATGCATCATGGATTGCATTTGAACTTCCAGTAGGATTTACAGGAGTTTTACTTGCAGCTATCTATGCAGCAGCCCAATCAACACTTTCAACAGGACTTAACTCAGTTGCTTCAAGTTGGACTTTAGATGTTCAATCCAATATAAGTAAAAAAGACTTAAGTTTTGAAAAACAAACTAAAATTGGACAAAGAGTATCACTAATAGTGGGTATCTTTGCTATAATCGTTTCTATGGTTCTTGCAAATGGTAATATAAAATCAGCTTATGAATGGTTTAATGGTTTTATGGGTCTTGTCCTAGGTATATTGGTTGGAACATTTATATTAGGTGCATTTACAAAAATAGCAAATAAATTTGGGGCAAGCTTGGCCTTTATTGCAGCAAGTTGTGTTATGGTATATATAAAATACTTTGTAGATCCAGCAAAAATTTCCTTCTGGTCTTATTCAATAATTTCAATAGTAGTTTCACTAATAGTTGGAATTATAGGATCAATAGTCTATAACAAAATAAAAGGAGCCAAAATTAGTCCACCAAAAGAAACAACCATATATAAATAGATTGGGAGAAAATATGATATTTGGAAATATTAAAAATCTAAAAGAATATTCATTTTTAGAAAATAAAATACTAGAATGCTTTGAATATGCCAAAAACAATGATTTAAAAACTTTTGAAAAAGGAAGTTATCAAATTGATGGTGACAGATTATTTGTAAATATAGTTGAATATGAAACAAAAAATAAGGAAGATAGATTTTGGGAAGCTCATAAAGATTACCTAGATTTACACCTTATGCTTGATGGGTGTGAGCAAATTGATTTAAACTTTATATCTAATTTAGAACTTGGAGAATATGTTAAAAAAGATGATTATCAAGCTTTAGAAGGAGATAATAATTCCTTCGTAATATTAAATAATGAAGATTTTCTAATCTGTTTTCCAAATGATGGGCACATGACAGCCATAGCTTATAAAAAAGCTCAAAAAATAAAAAAAGCAATTTTTAAAATAAAAATATAATATAATTAAAGAGGCAAGATGTTTTTTAAACATATGCCTCTTTAATTATAAAAAGTAGGAAGTATCATGAAGAAATATATTAGTATAGATATAGGCGGAACTGCCATAAAATATGGAATAATTGATGAAAATAGCAATATTTTAGAAAAAAATGAGATAGAAACTGAGGCCTATAAAGGTGGAGTAAATATTTTAAAAAAAGTTTTAGTAATTATAAAGACTTACTTAGAAAAAATATGCAAAGAAGAAATAGAAGGAGTTTCGATTTCGACAGCAGGTGTTGTTGATACCAAAAAAGGTGAGATATATCATGCATCAGAACTTATACCAAATTATACTGGTATAAACTTTAAACAAACAATAATGGATAAATTTGCATTAGAGTGCCAAGTAGAAAATGATGTTAATTGTGCAGGGATTGCTGAATATGAATCAGGAGCCTGCATGAAAAGTAAAATAGCCTTAATCTTAACAATAGGGACTGGAATAGGCGGTTGTGCTATAATAAATGGTAAAGTACTGCATGGCGTATCAGGCTCTGCTTGTGAAGTAGGATACATGAAAGTAAAAGATGATACTTTTGAGAATTATGCTTCTGCAAAGGCACTTGTTGAAAAAGTTGCTAAAAGAAAAAATGAAAATCCTAAAGATTGGGATGGGAAGAAAGTATTTGAAGCTGCAAAGAATAATGATGAAATTTGTATAAAAGCAATAGATGAAATGTGTGACATGCTTGCTTTAGGAATTTCAAATATTTGCTATGTCCTAAATCCAGATACGGTTGTACTTGGTGGTGGAATCATGGCTCAAGAAGGCTATCTTAAAGAAAGAATAAACTCTAGTCTATCCAAGTATCTTGGAAAGCAACTATACAAACATCTTAGCTTAAAATTTGCAAAACATAAAAATAGTGCGGGAATGTTAGGAGCTTACTATAATTTCAAGAGGATAAATCAATAGCAAGGAGGATGTTATAGGATACTATATAAAATCAGTAGTTGAAATAATAGAATCAAACTATGATAACTTTACAGATGTTGAAAAAAATATAGCAGATTTTTTCATACATAATAACAAAAAGCAAAAATTTTCATCCAAAGATCTCGCTGATAAACTGTTTGTATCACAAGCGTCTCTATCAAGATTTTCTCAAAAATGTGGTTTTAGAGGATATAGAGAATTCATTTATCAATATTTGGAAGACTTTGTAGAAAAAGAACAAGATGTAACAGGAAATATAAGTCAAGTACTAAACACATACCAGGAACTATTAAACAAAACTTATAGTTTAGTTGATGAAAATCAAATAAAAAGAATAATCAATTATTTAAATACAGTAGAAAAAGTCTTTGTTTGTGGAAAAGGCTCATCAGGACTTGCAGCAAATGAAATGGAACTTAGATTTATGAGAATAGGTGTAAATATTGACTCTATTACAGACTCAGACCAGATGAAAATGAGATCAATCTTTCATAATGAAAACTCTCTAGCTATAGGTCTTAGTATAAGCGGAAATACTGAAGAAGTACTATATTACTTGTTTGAAGCCCACAAGAAAAATGCAAAAACAGTTCTTATAACATCTCAAAATAAAAAAGCATATAAGAATTATTGTGATGAGGTAATACTTGTTCCATCTCTAATTCACCTAAACCATGGTAACGTTATAAGTCCTCAGTTTCCAATATCAGTAATGGTAGATTTGATTTATTCATATTTTGTAAAAGAAGACAAAAACAAAAAAGAAAAATTACATGATGATACATTAAGAGCTTTAAATATAAAGATAGAAAAAGAAGAAAATGACCTATAAATAATACAACTAGATTATCAATAATATTATTTGGTATTTTACAATGTTAAATTGGTAAAATAAGTATAAAGGAAAGATTGCAAAAGTTTTAATTATTCCTAGAAAATTATAAACTTATAGGAAAATTAGAAAGTTATATCCTAACTTTAGCTACCAACTAAAATCTTAATTATTAAAATTTCATAAATTCTTTAAAATAAATATTGATAAGAATTATCAAAAAAATATTGACTTTTTTTATAAATCAAATATCTTAATAAAAAGGAGAATTTATGATAATAGAAAAAATAAAAAATAAGATAGGCATAATCTACTTAGATAAAGCAGAAAAATTAAATGCATTAGATAAAAAAATGGTGAAAGATATAAAAAACACCATGGAAAAATGGGAAAATAATGATAATATAAGAGCCATATTATTTGACTCAAAAGTAGAAAAAGGATTTTCAGCTGGTGGAGATCTAAAAGAAATCTATGAAGATATTATAGATAAAGAGCTTTATGATAAGGATAGGTTCTTTGTAGAAGAGTTTGACCTTGACAAGTATGTTCTAAACTACAAAAAACCAATTATAAGCCATTGGTTCGGAGTAACTATGGGTGGTGGAGTAGGACTTACAATAAACTCAGACTTTATAATAACCGATCAAACAGTAAATTGGGCTATGCCAGAAACAAGATTAGGATTTGTTCCAGATGTGGGAGTAGGAAAACACATTTCAAAACTACCTCAAGCATTAGGACAGTACGTAGGACTTATAGGAGCAAGGCTTTTTCCAGATGACTTAGTTAAATATAATATAGCCCATATATTAATAGATAAAAATTCTTATGAAAGTCTAATAGAAAAACTATTTGAAATTTCAGAAAAATATGAAGCTGAGAAACTTTTGGAAGAATTTAAAAAAGAAGCATCAAAATATGCAAAAGAGCTTAAGGAAACTGAAAATTACAAAAATAAAGAAAAAATAGAAAAATACTTTAAAAAAGAAAGTATTGAAGAGATAATAAAAGAACTTGAGGAAAATCAAGATAATGACTTTGCCAAAAAGACACTTGAAAATATAAAAAAGTGCTCACCATTTATGTTAAAGGTACAATTTGAAAAATATTTTCTAGGAAAAGAAATAAGTCAAGAAGAAACTTATAACCTAGATTTAAAAATAATAAACTATGCTATAAAAAAAGCTTATATCCAAGAAGGAATAAGAATTCAAATAATAGACAAAGAAGATAAACCAAACTGGCCAAGCAAAAACCTCTTAGATGTTGATGATAGTGAGGTAAAAGAGCTTTTGATAATTGAATGAAAATTGGGGGGATATGCGATTGTATATCCTTTTTAATAGAAATTCGTTAGGATTGGATTTATTACAAATATTTAACAGCTATGATTTTATTCATTATCCTGAAATTAAAATATTCTTCTATATGTATTAATAGTTTCATAAATTTCAGAATCACTAAAGATTAATTTATAGTAAAAATATAAAAAGGAAGTATAGTTTTGATTTTTCTATACTTCCTTTTTAATTATATAACTTATAGATTGTGTAATTTTATCTTATAGCCTTGTTATTAAATTTCTTAATAATAGAACTTTACTAATCTTGAAAAATTTTGTATAAAAGTAATTTTACTTTTTGCATGAGTATTGTTTGTTTAAGATAAATTGAAATTTTACCTCATTTCTTTTTTTCCAAATTGTATTATTGCAACCAAAATTGCAAAAGCCAAAATAAAAATTGCAATAGGCATAAGTGGAAATAATTCAAAATTATTATTTATACCAGTTGACGTAAAATCATATAATGAACATGACACCAAATAACCACTATAACAATATGGATAAACTATTCTAAGTGGAGTAGCTGCTACAAGTATACTTGGAATTACCAAAAGAATATTTAGTCCAACAGACAATATTACTTTATCAAAAATTATAGTGATTGCCCATATACTTGCCAAACTTGGTAACATCGTAAGAAAAATTTTTATACACCAATTCAAAAGATAAAAAATAGGTAAAGTTTCTGCAATATTAGCATTTTTTGTTGCCCATATTCCTGCAAGTACAAATACAAGCAAAAATACAATAAGCTCTATTATAAGAAAAATACCAAATGTTATCAAAAGATTCCCCTCATAGAATATAAATAAGGAAGGAAAATTATCAATAATGCTCCTTAACTTATCTTTAAAATATTATTAAGTGTAAGTTGACAAAGATATAACATTTAATAAGAAATATGCTCAAGAAAAATGAATAAGATATAATGTATTAAAAATCCCAGAA
The DNA here is from genome assembly GCF_034090325.1 of Anaerococcus porci. NCBI lineage: Bacteria > Bacillati > Bacillota > Tissierellia > Tissierellales > Peptoniphilaceae > Anaerococcus > Anaerococcus porci. Next base: position 1,952 of record NZ_JAXDSU010000013.1, on the reverse strand, counting down.
ATGTTATAAGATAGATTCAAAATGTTCTTATTATAAGATGGAATAGATTTAAGGAGTTTTTATGGAACATAAAGGAACAGTTGTAATTGAGACAAATCGTCTACTGTTAAGGCAATTCAATATTGATGATGTAGAGTTTGCTTATAAGAATTGGACACATGATGATAAGGTGACTGAATTTTTAAGGTGGACAAGGCATGAAGATAAAATTATTACAAAGAGAGTAATTGAAGATTGGATATCTAGTTATAAAAATAAGAAATTCTATCAGCGGGCAATTGTATTAAAAGAAATTTGTGAGCCAATTGGTTCGATTTCTGTTGTAGATATGAATGAAAAAACAAATATGGTTCATATTGGATATGCAATTGGAAGTAAATGGTGGAATAAAGGCATTACTAGTGAAGCTTTAAAAGCTATTATTCCTTTTCTATTTGAGCAAGTTAAGGTCCAAAGAATTGAGTCACAGCATGATCCCAATAATCCAAATTCTGGAAAAGTAATGCGAAAATCTGGATTGACCTTTGAGGGCACATTAAGGAAGGCTGATTGGAGTAACAAAGGAATAGTTGATGCTTCGATGTATAGTTTGCTAGCTGAAGAATATTTCAATAAAGAATAAAAATATAATGGAATATTTTAGTCCATTATTTAGCTTTTAAAATACAAAAAATTATTAAGGATTTTTGAAAAAATACTAGTGTTTAATTTTAGTGTTTTAGTCTTGAATTGGGTAAAAAATATCAGAGGTGAAAAATGAATTTAAGAGAAATACCACTTTTTAAAAACTTAAGTCAAGATGATCTTAAGATTTTAGAAGATAATATAGATATAGTAGAAGTAAGATATCCAAAAGATTCTTATATATTTGAGCAAGGAGAGATTAAAAGCGATCTTTATTACTTAAAGGAGGGGTCAATTTTAGTTGCAAAATTTGATTCGAATGGAAAAAGATCAATAATTCAAACCTTTAATAATAAAGGTATTTTTGGAGAAGTCTACGCTTATCTTAAGGTTCCGTATGACTTTTCGGCATTTTGCCAAAAAGAATCTAAAGTTTTTCATATAAAAAATTTTAGAAATATAATTAATAAAGCTATGCCCAAGTCATTTTTACTAAATTATATAGACCTACTTAGTAAAAAGTGTCTTGTCCTTAGTCAAAAAAATCAAATCAATACTCAATTTACTTTAAGACAAAAGATAGGAAATTTCCTATTACTTGAAGAAAAGGATAATAAGGTAATATTAAATCAGACCAGAGAAGAGCTTGCAGACTTTCTTTCAACAACAAGACCGTCACTTTCTAGGGAACTTTCTAAAATGATGGGTGAGGGTATTATAAAAGTAGATAAAAAGGAAATTTTTATACTAAAAAAGAATATTTTGGAGAACTTGATATATTAGTATAAATATCTACTTATATAATGAATTTTTAATGCCTATATATCCATATAATATAAAAGGAAAGAAAATTTATTAGATTAAAAAATAAAAGAAAAAAATTGAAAAATAATTTGAAAAAAACTTAAAAACAATATATAATAAAAAAGATTGATATGGTAGATTCTAAAGAGATTAAAAAATATTAGAAAAATAACAAAATATTTGATTTTTTCTAGAATTTGTTGTATTATATTCAAGTGCTATGAAGTGGGAGGTTGCTTTCACACTTAGGCCAGATGTGGAAGGTAATTTTCACCAAGCAAGCTAGAGAAGAATCTCTAGTGCTTTCCAAATATAATTAAACGCCCGGATGGGTGGCACATCAAAAGGAGGAAAAATGGCTAATCAAAAGATAAGAATTAGACTAAGAGCATACGATCACGAAGTAATCGACAGCTCAGCAGAAAAAATCGTAGAAGCGGTTAAAAGATCAGGAGCCGAAGTAAGTGGACCAATTCCATTACCAACAGAGATAGAAAGAATTACTATCTTAAGAGCGGTTCACA
>NZ_JAXDSU010000079.1:0-21542 GCF_034090325.1 Anaerococcus porci | reverse complement strand
ATTTTTAGATTCTGATGATTTATACGAGGTGAATTTTGTAGAAAAAATGCTTTATAAAATAAGAAAGAATGATGATGATATAGTTGCTTGTGGAGCGTATTTGAAAGAAAATAATAAAAAAATAGAATATAAGAATAAATTTATTGAAAGAAATATTTTATATAATTTTATTATAGGAAGAAATAATTTTCATACATCAACTTTCATTATTAAAAGAGAATTTATCATTGACAATAATATTTATTTCTACAATGGTTTATCTTGGGGCGAAGATTTGGCTTTTTTTATGAAAGCAATGTCTAATACTAAGAAAATAAGTTTAGTTAAAGAATTTATGACAGTATATAACATTGAATCAGATTCAAAATCTTTATCTAATTTTGAAATTGAAAAAGTTGATAAAGATTTTGAATTCAGTAGCAAGGTTTTAAATGATAAAAATGTACATTTCAGTAATAAAGAAAGAAATGCTTTTATTAATTTCAAATTTGCTGGCTTAATTATATATAGGCTTATTGAAAGTATAGATAGAGGATATGATATTAATTTAGTTAAAAAATATTATAACAAATACAAAAAATATATAGAAAATATTTCAATGAAACAAGGGTTAAGAAGTTTAAAACTTTTTGTTAATAAACAAAAACTAGAAAGACTTCTTAAATAACTAGATTATGAATTTTAGTCAAAGAAAAGTAGGAGCTGTTTTATCTTATCTTTCAATAATTATAAATACACTATTAACACTTGCCTATACACCAATCATTCTTAATTATTTAGGAGATGCTGAATATGGAGTCTATGAACTTACAGCATCTCTTGTAGCATATCTAGGACTACTATCATTAGGATTCGGTGGAGCTTATATTAGGTTTTACTATGGGTATAAGGTGAAAAATGATGATTCTGGAATAAGAAAACTTAATGGCTTATTTATAATAGTTTTTATGTTTATGGCCTTTATAGCTCTTTTTTTAGGTATTATATTAATATTAAATTTAGATACTATATTAAGTGGTAAATTAAGCATAGGTGAAATTTCTCTTTCTAAAAAACTTATGTCAATACTAGTTGTTAACATATTTTTAACTTTCCCGACTAGTGTTTTTGAAGCTTATATAACAGCAAATGAAAAATTTATATTTCAAAAAATCATAATGCTTATAAGACTAATACTATCGCCAGTGTTAGGAATACCATTACTTATGATTGGCTTTAAGTCTGTAGGGTTAGTTATTGTTACAACCCTTATAAGTTTTTTCGCTCTTATTTCTAATTCTTATTTTGCAATAAAAAAATTAGGTATGAGATTTGATTTTACAAGTATAGATAAAAAACTATTAAAGGCTATAAGTGTTTTTTCAAGCTTTATCTTTTTAACTATGATAACGGAACAAATAAATTGGTCTGTAGATAAGTTTGTTTTGGGAAAATTTGTAGGAAGTCTTGCAGTTACAAGTTATGCTATGGGATCTATCATATATAGGGCCTATCAGCAACTAGCAGCATCTATTGTAAACGTATTTGTTCCACAAATAAATAGAATGGTATCAAACGATGAAAGTGATATGGAGATTACAAAACTATTTGCAAAGATTTCAAGAATCCAAATGTATGTTTTAATGTTATTTCTTTTAGGTTTCTTTGCTTTTGGAAAATTCTTTATTTCTAATATTTGGCTAAATAAATCCTATATAGAATCTTATTATGTAGCATTAATTCTAATGTCAGCATCATTTTTATCTCTTATTCAATCCATAGGTATAGATATACAAAGGGCTAAAAATTTACATAGATTTACAGCAATAGTGTTTTTTATAGTTGCTATAACAAACTTTTTTATTTCAATACCCTTAGCTATCAAATTTGGTCCTATAGGATCGGCCTTGGGTACAGCAATAACAGTAACAATAGGAAATGGAATAATAATGAATATTTATTACTATAAAAGGATAGGTATTGATATATTTTATTATTTTAAAGAAATTATATTAGTATTAAGAGGTATGATACCAGCTATATTAATCTCCTTAATCATATATAAAATAAATATAAAATCTATATATGAATTTATAGGATATATTATAGCTTTTGTAATATTTTATTGCTTTACTTCTTGGTACTTATCTATGAATAAATTTGAAAAAGATCTAGTAAGAAAACCGATAAAGTCCTTAATTAATATTATAAAGAATAAATATCATTCTTTATAAATAAGTTTTTTATATAAGGTTTTAAGTCATAATTACATCTAGCATTTACTTATATTATATTGTGATATTTCTATATCTTATAGATAATTTAAAAGATGATAATATTTATTAAAAGCTAACAATTAATTATAAATAATAGAAATATTTATAATTAAAACTTGAATATTTACATAAACTTAGTATAGTAAGATTAAGGTCAAAGATGGTCAGAGAATGATGGAGGTAAATATGAAATATCAAGATTATTATAAAATATTAGGTGTAAAAAAAGATGCAAGCAAGGATGAGATTAAGAAAGCTTATAGGAAGCTTGCCAAAAAGTACCACCCTGACCTTCATCCTGATGACAAGGAAGCCACAGTGAAATTTTCTGAAATAAATGAGGCTTATGAGGTATTATCTGATGATAAGAAAAGAAAGCAATATGATATGTTTGGGCAAAGTGGAAACTTTAGCCAAGGTCAAAATTTTGACCCTTCTCAATTTGATTTCTCAGATATATTCTCAAACTTTGGATCATCTAATAGGTCTTATACTTACACTAAAGGTGGAGGATCAAGTTCTGGATTTTCAGACTTTTTTGATACATTTTTTGGAGGTGGAGGATTCTCTCAAAAAACACATCAAGGATCTTCGTTTTCAAATTTTGGAACAGGTTTTAAAGCAAAGAAAAAACAAAAATTAAATACTACAGTAAGTATATCACTAGATGAAGCTATTAAGGGAAGTAAAAGAACATTAAAAATAAATGATAAAAATAACTCTATTAAAGAGGTTAACATAAATATACCAAAAGGATTAACATCTGGTAAAAAACTTAAGATAGATGGGCTGAAATATGGAATAAGTGCTGATATATATGTCAAGGTTAATATAAAAGAAGATTCAAAATATAAACTAGATGGCCTCGATATTATACAAAAAGAATCCATTTATCCATGGGATGCCTACTTTGGAGAAAAAATTACAATAGATAGTCCAAATGGAAAGTTTAAGGTAAATATTCCAGAAAAGATAGAATCTGGAAATAAGATAAGAATTAAAAATAAGGGATATGTTGATATGAATAATAATCAAGGTGATTTGTATATAGAAATTCAAATCAATAATCCAAAAACATTAAGTAAAGATCAAATTGACCTATATAAGAAATTAAAAGAAAAAAATTAGGAGGCAATTATGGATTTTAATAAATTTACTCAAAAGTCAACAGAGGCTATAAATGAAGCTTCACAAATAGCAATAAAAAATGCCAATCCTGAAGTTGGTATAGTTCACTTAGCTTATGCACTTTTAGAAGATAGTGACTCAATGGTAAGTCAAGTATTATCAAATATGAAAATATACAAACCATTACTTAAAAAAATTGAAGATAAATTAAATAAGCTCCCATCCCAATCTGGATCAGGAAATATTTATCCCAACACAATTTTTCAAAGAGTTCTACTTAAAAGTGAGGACATAGCAAAAAATATGGGTGATTCTTTTATATCCACTGAGCATATATTTCTATCTCTATTAAAAGAAGAAACAGAACTCAGTGACTTATTTAAGGTATCTGGCTTAACTTATAAAAATTTTAATAATGAGCTTTTAAAGGTTAGGAATGGTCAAAAAGTTACTAACGATAATCCAGAAGAAACTAATAATCCACTTGAAAAATATGGTAGAAATCTTACAAAAGAAGCAAGAGAAGGTAAAATCGATCCAGTTATAGGAAGAGATCAAGAAATAAGAAATTGTCAAAGAATCCTATCTCGTAGAAAGAAAAATAATCCAGTACTTATAGGACATCCTGGTGTTGGTAAGACTGCCATAGTTGAAGGACTTGCACAAAGGATTGTTAATAAAGATGTTCCAGAACCACTTCAAGGAAGAGAAATCTTTGCTCTAGATATGTCAAGCCTTGTTGCTGGTGCAAAATATAGAGGTCAATTTGAAGAAAGACTAAAATCAGTTATAGATGAAGTCAAAAAATCTGAAGGTCAAATTATTATGTTTATAGATGAGCTTCATATAATAGTTGGAGCAGGTAAATCAGAAGGTTCTATGGATGCATCAAATATAATGAAACCTATGCTTGCACGTGGAGAAATAAAAGTGATAGGGGCTACAACTCTAAATGAATATAGAGAATATATAGAAAAAGATGGAGCCCTAGAAAGAAGATTCCAAAAAGTTTTAGTAAATGAACCAAGTGTAGAAGATACTATATCAATACTTAGGGGCATAAAAGATAAATATGAAATCTATCATGGTATAAGAATCCAAGATCAAGCGGTAATAGCAGCTGCTGAACTTTCAAATAGGTATATAACTGATAGATTTCTTCCGGATAAAGCAATAGATTTAATGGATGAAGCATGTGCAACTGTAAGAACAGAAATAGATACTATGCCAGAATACCTAGATGAGGAAAAAAGGAGAATTCTTCAAGTTCAAATTGAAATAGCAGCCCTTAAAAAAGAGGATGATGAAAAGAGTAAGAAAAGACTTGAAATACTTGAAAAAGAGCTAGCAGATGCTAATGAAAAATATAATGCTGACTTTAATAAATGGAAAAGCCAAAAAGATTCTATAAATTCAGTAAAAGATATAAAAGAAGAAATTGATAAGGTAAAAGTTGAGATAGAAAAGGCTGAAAGAAATTATGATTTTGAAAAGCTTTCAGAGCTTAAATATGGAAAACTTAATGAGCTTGAACAAAAGCTAAAAGAGAAAGAAAAGGACCAAGAAAATGATTCATCTATAAAAGAAGAAGTTACAGATGAGGATATAGCAGATGTTGTATCAAATTGGACTAATATTCCAGTATCTAAGCTTGTAGAAAGTGAAAGAAATAAAATTTTAGCTCTTCCAGAAAAACTTCACCAAAGAGTTATAGGACAAGATGAAGCAGTAATAGGTGTCTCAGATGCTATAATTAGGGCAAGATCAGGACTTAAAGATCTCAGCAAGCCTATAGGATCATTTATATTTCTAGGACCTACAGGTGTTGGTAAAACTGAGTTAGCAAAGTCACTTGCAGAAGCAATGTTTGATAGTGAAAATAATATGATTAGAATTGATATGAGTGAGTACATGGAAAAATACTCAGTATCAAGATTAATCGGTGCTGCACCTGGATATGTAGGTTATGAAGAAGGTGGTCAACTTACAGAGGCAGTAAGACGTAATCCTTATTCAGTAATACTTTTTGATGAGATAGAAAAAGCTCATCCAGATGTATTTAATATACTTCTCCAAGTTTTAGATGATGGAAGACTTACAGACAGCCAAGGTAGGACTGTAAACTTTAAAAACACAATAATCATAATGACATCAAATATAGGATCCAATTTCCTTATAGAAGGACTTAAAGAAGATGCAACTATAAGTGAAGATACTAAAGACTTAGTAGATAAAGCTTTGAGAAATTCATTTAAACCTGAGTTTTTAAATAGAATCGATGATATAATAATGTTTAAACCACTTACAAGTGATCAAATATATAAAATCATTGATCTTCAAATAGAAGATATTTCAAAAAGGCTTGAAGATAAGGATATTTCTATAAAATTATCAGATAAGGCTCATAAATATATTTTAGAAAGATCTTATAATGTAGAATATGGTGCAAGACCAATAAAAAGATTCATACAAAGCAATATAGAAACAAGTCTTGGTAGAAAAATTATTGAAGGAAATATAATGGAAGGAGACCATGTTCTAATTGATTTAGATGAAAATAATGAACTTTCCTACAATATAGAAAACTAAGGTATAAATATTATTAGCAGAAAGGATGTAAAAATTCTTTCTGCTATTTTTTTGCTTAATATAAAGATTTGTAGAGAATTAATTAAAAATCTTATTTAGCATATTTATTCACCAAGTATCATGTAATGGCTTATCTTCTTGTTAATTATTCAAAACAAAAGAGAGAAAAGCACAATATATAGTGGTTATTGATTTTTTATATCTATATATGGTATACTTAAAAAGAAAAGAAAAGGAGTATTGTATATGTTAAAAGTTGTAAAAAGAAATGGTCAAAAAGTGAATTTTGATAAAGATAAGATAATAATTGCTATAGAAAAAGCTATGAATTCTTCAAACGGAGTATTTGTAGATGGTCAAGCCCAAACCATTGCAGACGAAATAGAAGAAAGATCGAAAAATAAAAAAGAGATTTCAATATATGAAATAGAAGATCAAGTTTATTACAAACTTATTGATAAGAATAATCCTGCTACAGCAAAATCATACGAATCTTACAGGTCTGTTCAAGCTTATAAGAGAAGTGCAAATACTACAGACGATGATATAATTGGTCTATTAGAAAGAACAAATATAGATGTTATGGACGAAAACTCAAACAAGAATCCTTTAATAGCATCAACCCAAAGAGACCTTATAGCAGGAGAAGTATCAAAAGACTTGGCTAAAAGAAAGTTAATAGATGCAGAGCTTGTAGAAGCTCATGAAGATGGAGCCATACATATTCACGACTTAGATTATTTGATTCAACCAATATTTAATTGCTGTTTAGTAAATATGAAAGATATGCTAGATAATGGAACAGTTATTAATGGAAAAACAATTGAAACACCAAAGTCATTTCAAGTAGCTTGTAATGTTATGACCCAAATAATAGCACAAATTGCATCAAACCAATATGGTGGTCAATCTATAAATATAGCTTGTCTTAGTAAGTATCTGAAAAGATCCTACAATAAAAATTTTAAGCTAGCTTCAGAAATTCTTTCAAATCAAAAAGAAATAGAAGTAATGGCCCAAAAGCTCACACAAAGAGACTTAGAATCTGGTATACAAACAATTCAATACCAAATTAATACCTTAATGACATCAAATGGTCAAGCACCTTTTGTAACATTGTTTATGCATACAGATGAAGATGATCCATATCTTGATCAAACAGTTAAAATAATAGAAGAAATTTTAAAACAAAGAATTCAAGGCATTAAAAATGAAGCGGGAGTATATGTAACTCCAGCCTTCCCTAAGCTTATATATGTTCTAGATGAAAACAATGTTAAAAAGAATAGTAAATATCATTTCCTAACAGAGCTTTCTATAAAATGCACAGCAAAAAGAATGTATCCAGACTATATATCAGCTAAGATTATGAGGAAAAACTATGAGGGAAATGTATTCTCCCCAATGGGATGTAGGGCTTTCTTACCACCATATAAGGATGAAAATGGAGAATATAAATTTGATGGAAGGTTTAATATAGGAGTATGTACTATAAATCTTCCACAAATAGGAATTCTTGCGAGAGGTGATGAAGAAAAATTCTTTAAAATCTTAAATAAGAGAATGGAGCTTGTAAAAAGAGTAGGAATCTTAAGATATAAGCACCTTAAGAATGTAACAAGTGATTCATCTCCAATCCACTTCCAACATGGGGCTATTGCAAGACTTAAACCTCATGAAAAAATAGAACACCTTTTAAAAAATGGTTATGCAACAGTAACAATTGGGTATATTGGAATATATGAAGCAAGTAAGCTTGTAACAGGTGAAAGTCATACAAGTAAAAAAGGTCATGATTTTGCTATAAAAATAATGCAACTTTTAAATAGAAAGAAAGAAGAATGGACAGAAGAAACAGGACTTCAATTTGCAGTTTATGGAACTCCTGCAGAAAATTTGACTAATAGATTTGCATCTATAGACAAGAAAAGATTTGGAGAAATTGAAGATGTAACTGATAAAGGTTACTATACAAATTCATTTCATGTTGATGTAAGAGAAAAAATATCTGCATTTGAGAAGTTTGATTTTGAATCAGAATTTCAAAATATGTCATCAGGTGGCTGTATTTCCTATGTAGAAATACCGAATATGACCAATAATTTAAAAGCTTTAGGAACAATTGTAGAATATATATATGATCATATTCAATATGCTGAATTTAACACAAAATCAGACTATTGTTCAGAGTGTAATTACGATGGGGAGATGCTTTTAGATGATGACAATCAATGGTATTGTCCTCAATGTGGAAATAAAGACAGGTCTAAACTTACGGTCGTAAGAAGAACTTGTGGCTATCTTGGAGAAAATTTCTGGAATGAAGGTAGAACAAAGGAAATAAAAGCAAGGGTATTGCATATATAAAAATAAAGGCCTGCTTTTGCGGGCTTTTTAAGTGAGGATTTATGAGATACGGACAAATTAGAAAATATGATGTAGCAAATGGGCCGGGGATAAGAACATCTTTCTTTGTAACAGGATGTTCAGCTAATTGTAAAAATTGTTTCAATACAGAATATATGAATCCAAACTATGGTAAACTTTGGACTGAAAAAGAAACAAATCTTATCATTGATTATCTAAAAAAAGATGAAATAGAGGGTCTTACCATTCTTGGTGGAGAGCCTTTCGAGTCAGTAAGAGATTTAATAGAGATTGTAAGAAAGATAAGAGATAAGTCAGATAAGTCCATATGGATATTTTCAGGATTTAAATATGAAGTATTGATAAATAATAAAGAAAGTAAAAAGCTTCTTTCCATGTGTGACGTATTAGTAGATGGTCTTTTTGTAGAAGAGTTGAAAAATTTAAAATTAAAATTTAAGGGTTCATCTAACCAAAGAACCATAGATATCCAAAAGTCATTAGAAAAAAATAAAATATGTATTTTAGATGGGTATAAATAAAATAGTTAAAAATTTAGGAGGATTTTATGGAAATTAAAAGACAAAGAAAGGGAGCTATTGGTATAGTTGTTGCAATAGTTGCAGTAATTGTGATAGCCTTACTTGTTTTAGTTCCTTCATATAATGGACTTGTTAAGCAGAAAGAACAACTTGACCAATCTTATGCCCAAGTTCAAAATGTGGTTCAAAGAAGGGCAGACCTTATACCAAATCTTGTAAATACAGTTAAGGGCTACTCAGAGCATGAAAAAGAAACCCTTACAGAAATAACTAAGGCAAGAGCAGGTATAGAAGAAGCCAAAGGACCAAAGGAATTAGCAGAAGCTAATGAACAAATGTCTCAGGCTATAAGAAATGTAAATGTAGTTGCAGAAGCTTATCCAGAACTTAAGGCAGATACCCAATTCACGCAACTTATGGATGAGCTTGCTGGGACTGAAAATAGAATTTCAGTTGAAAGAAAAAATTATAACCAGGAGGTTCAAAACTACAATACCAAAGTTAAATCATTTCCTACAAGTATATTTGCATCATTAATGGGTTTTAAGCAAGCTGAGTATTTTCAAGCGGATGCATCAGCACAAGATGCTCCTAAAGTAGACTTTGGAAATTAGGTAGATTATGAGAAAAAGTAAGAATGCCTTAGTTTTAAAAATATTTGCTTTTATTCTTCTTTTTCTACCAATAAGAGCCTATGCGGATAAAATACCAGACGCACCTAAAACCTACTACCTAGATGGGCTTAACCTAATAGATCAACCAACTAAAGATTATCTTACTAAGGTCAACAAGGAACTTGAACAAAAAACAGGAGCACAAGTTATCTATGTTTCAGTTAAAGATATTGAAAATGATCCAATGGCTTATGGAACTGATTTATTTCGTAAATGGCAAATAGGAGATAAAGATAAGGAAAATGGAGTTTTAATCCTTATATCACAAAAGATTGGTACTGAAAAAAAAGACATATCCATCATAACAGGCTACGGAATAGAGGGAAGACTAAATGATGGAAAGGTGGGAAGAATTATAGATACCTATATGCTTGATTATATGAAAAAAGGAGATTTTTCTACAGGCATAAAAGAAGGGTTTAATGCAGTAGTTGGAGAGATTGCTGATGAGTATCAAGTAGATATGAATGGTGACTATGAGAGCTATAAAGATAATCTTGAAGATGATGATGACTTTGATTTAAGAACAATAATTATAATGTTTGTTGTATTTATGATTTTATCTAGTCTTTTTTCAGGAAGAAGTGGCTATAGAGGCGGAGGAGGCTTTGGTGGCTTTGGAGGTTTCTCTGGCGGTGGATTTTCAGGCGGATCATCAGGTGGCTTTTCTGGAGGAGGATTCTCTGGAGGTGGAGGCTCATCTGGTGGTGGAGGAGCTAGTAGAGGAATTTAGAAAAAATTTAAGCTATTGTAAGGTTTTATCCTTTCAATAGCTTTTTTCTTTGTTTTTATTTTTTTATAACAAAACCTTGTTCTTCTAAGGTATCAAACATTTTTTCTCTATTTTTTATAATTGAACCCTGTTTTTTAAGAATTTGTGTAGAGAAGGCATCAGACCTCTTATTAGAATCTCTTAAGTCATAATAATCTCTCATTTCTTTATCATAATCTTTTATGGAGTCAAGATATGAGTCTTTAAACTCATATGAGTTTGTATAAAGCTTATTAGATAAAGACATTCTTGGTTTAAGTTGTGGTTTTTGGTTAGGATATCCTATACCGACACCTACTATGGGATAAGTAAGTTTCGGCATCTTTAATAGCTCAATTACTTTTTTAGTATCATTGTGAATATTTCCATAAAAGTTTGCGCCAAGTCCTAAAGATTCGGCAGCTATTGTAAAGTTTTGGCTTTGTAGAACTCCATCAGTAAAACCTTGAATAAATTTATCGAAGTTTATCATAATGTTATTTTCATTTCCCATTTCCTTGGCTATATTATAGTTTCTATATAAGTCTACTATAAATATAAATAGCTCAGGACATCTTCTCATGTATTCTTGATTTCCAATTTTAGCAAGTTCATCTTTTATATTTTGATCAGTTATTCTAATAATAGATGAGTTTTGCATACCATTGCTTGATGCAGTTTGATTTGCAACATCAAGTAGGATTTTTAAAATATCATTACTAATTTTTTTATCTGTGAATTCTCTAATTGTCCTATGCTCAAGTTGTGTTTTAATTGTTTCATTCATATTCTCACCTCAATAATTTTATACCTTAAAGAAGATTTATTAAACAATTAAATATGTTATAATTAAAAAAAGAAGGGTGGTTTTATGTACATAAAAACTTCAGTAAGAAAGCTGATAGAATTTGTTATGAGAAGTGGAGATATAGATAATAGCTTTCGTGATTCTAATAGGATGGTTCAAGGAATAAAGGCACATCAACAAATTCAAAAATCTTATTCTGATAACTATAAGGCTGAATACTACCTAAGAAATGTTACAGAAATTGATGATATGGAATTTCATGTTGAGGGCAGAGCAGATGGTCTTTTTAAGGTTGGAGATACCTACACAATTGATGAAATTAAGTCAACTACTAGAGACTTAGATAAATTAGATGCTTCAAATAAGCTACACTGGGCTCAGGCTTTTTGCTATGGGTACTTTTTTGCTGTAAAAAAAGGCCTTAAAAAGGTGAGGATAAGACTAACCTATGTTTCCTTAGATGATTATAGAACAAAGGAATTTTATAAGGAAAAGAGCCTTGATGAGCTTAATGAATTTTATATTAATCTTCTAAAAGAATATATAAGTTTCTCGAAAATTCTTTCTATAAACCTTGAAAAAAGAGATAAAACGGCCATAGAACTAACTTTTCCTTATAAGGGTTATAGGAGGGGGCAAAGAAAGATGTCAGTTGCTGTCTATAGGGCAATACTTGATAAGAGAAAACTTTTTGTAGATGCACCAACAGGAACTGGAAAAACTATATCAACTATATTTCCTTCAGTTAAGGCACTAGGAGAAGGTCTATTAGATAAGATTTTTTATCTTACAGCTAAGAACACTACAGCAAAAGAAGCTATTAAATCCTTATTCTTATTAAAAGAAAAAAACTTATCCATAAAAGCAGTATCAATAACTAGCAAAGAGAAAATTTGTCTAAATGATGAAATCGAGTGTAATCCAAACGACTGCCCTTTTGCAAGGGGACACTTTGACAGGATAAATAATGCCCTTAAAGATATTTTAGAAAACGAAGATATAATGGACTATGATGTAATAACTTCTTACTCAGAAAAGCACAAGGTCTGTCCATTGGAATTTGAACTTGACATAGCACTTTACTCTGATATAATTATTTGTGATTATAATTATGTTTTTGATCCAAATGTTTATCTTAGGAGATTTTTTGATGAAAGCTTAGAAGACTTTATATTTCTTATAGATGAATCTCACAATCTGTTGGAAAGGTCAAGAAAAATGCTTAGTCATGAGTTTTTAGAATCTTCCTTTAAAGATCTAAGAGAGTCAATGGATATAAAAAAAGATAAAACTATAATAAAGTCTTTAGACTCTATACTTGATGAATTTGAACAAATGTATAAAAACTATGGTAAAAAACTTTTTTATTATAGTGAAAAATACAATGATGATTTTGATAAAAAACTTATTATACTTTCAAAAAAATTAGAAAAAGTTCTAATCGATAATAAAAAAAGAGAAGACTATGATAAAATAAAAGATATGTTTTTTGAAATAAATCATCATATAAAGGTTTCAGATAACTTTATGGAAGGTTTTTATATGACTTTAACTTTTGATGATAATTCTTTAGATAAGATTTTTGAAATAAAGTGCATAGATCCATCAAAAGTTTTAAAGGAAAAATACAAACAAGCTGTATCTTGCATATTTTTCTCAGCAACTCTTTCACCGATGGAATTTTATAGGAAGATGCTTGGTGCAGAAGATAGCTTAAAACTTCACTTGAACCTTCCATTTGATAATAGAAATTTTAAGCTTTTAGCTACACCTATATCAACAAGATATAAGGATAGAAATAAAAATCTTATGGATATAGGAGATCTTATCCATGAGTTTATAAGCTCAAAAAAGGGAAATTATTTTATATTCTTCCCATCATTTTCCTATCTTGAAGATATTTATGAATATTATAAGGATAGATATGATGATGAAATACTTGTCCAAGAGAGATTTATGTCTCAAACAGATAGGTATAAATTTTTACAAAATTTCACCTATGATAGTGAAAAAACCGCATTTCTTGTTTTAGGTGGTATATTTTCAGAAGGTGTAGATCTAAAAGGTGATAGGCTTATAGGTGCCATGGTCATATCTGTTGGTATGCCTGGGGTCAGTGATGAAAGAAATCTTATAAAAAACCACTTTGATAAAATCAACCACAATGGCTTTGATTATTCCTACACCTACCCAGGACTTAATAAAATTTTTCAAGCAGCAGGAAGACTTATAAGAGATGAAAAGGACAGGGGGATAATCTATCTAATAGATGATAGGTTTTTGTGGGATAAATATAGAAGACTTTACCCTAGACATTGGGCAAATATAAAAGAAGTAAGAGATAAGGATGAACTTAGATTTTTAATAGATGAATTTTGGAATAAAGGAGATTGAATGAAACAAAAACCTATAAAGGAAGTAGAGATAATTGATGTAGCATATCCAAATATTTCCATAGGAAAATTTGATGAAGATAAACTTGTTGAATTTAAAGGAGGAGTTCTCGGAGAAAAGTGTAGAGTCAAGATTACAAGATCTCGTGGAAATAAGAAAATGGGTAAATACATAGAAAAAATTGAAGATTCAAAACTTGAAAATTCCAAAGAATTTTGCCCTAATACAGGTATATGTGGAGGTTGTTCTTATCAGAAGATGGGATATGAAACAGAGCTTTTATTAAAACATAATATGATAAGAAAACTTTTAAAAAAATCTGATATAAAAGTAAAGGACCTATCTATAGTAAGAAGTGCAAAAATTAAGGGATATAGAAACAAGATGGAATATTCCTTTGGAGATGCTTATAAAGGAGGTCCATTAATATTGGGACTTCATAAAATAAATAGGTTTTATGAGATAGTAGATACTAATGGTTGCAATATTGTAGATTCTGACTTTGAAAGTATAAGAAAACATGTTCAATCTTATTTTAGGGAAAAAAATACAAATTTCTACCACAAAAAAACCCATGAAGGTCTTTTAAGAAACTTAATAATAAGAAAGGGGATGTATACAGGAGATATTATGGTAATCCTTGTAACAAGTTCAGATGAGTCATTTGACCCGATGAGAAAAGAACTATTCACCCACAATCTATTAAATGCAAAGACCAATGGCATTATTAAATCAATATACCATGTTGTAAATGACTCTTTGGCAGATGCTGTAAAGGTTGACTCAATTGAACTTTTATTTGGAAAAGAATATATAGAAGAGAGAATGAATGACCTAGTGTTTAAGATATCTCCATTTTCATTCTTTCAACCAAATGTGTATACAGCAGAAAAAATCTATAAAAATTCTATAGAACTTTCAAGTGTTAGTAAAAGCAAAAATGTCTTAGATCTTTATTCCGGTACTGGAACCATAACTCAATTTTTTGCAAAAGTGTCCAACAAAGCTTTAGGTATAGAAATAGTAGAAGAAGCAGTAGAAAAGGCCTTTGACAATGCAAGAGAAAATAAAATTGAAAATATTGACTTTATAGCTGGAGATGTTTTAGAAAAAATCAATCTTGTAAAGGGTGAATATGATATACTTGTCATAGATCCACCAAGAGAGGGGATTCACCCTAAGGCTATAGGAAAGATAATAGATATAAATCCAGAAGAATTTGTTTATATATCTTGTAACCCTAAAACCCAAATTAGGGACATTGAAATTTTCATGGAAAAAGGGTACAAAGTCGTAAAATACCAAGTTTTTGACCAATTTCCAAGATCAAGACACGTCGAGGCTCTAGCATTGATGACAAGAGAAAATGAGTAAGGAGTCTTTGAAGGGCTTGAAATCAATAGGTTTATGATTTTTAGGTTGGGTAATGAGATAATAATTTTATTGAAATTAGCGTTCAAAAATATCTCCCGAATACTTGCTTGTAGCGACACCATGAATATTCTGAAAGGGTCGTGTCATCACTTTGGATATTTGGTAGGTCGTGTAAACGGTATGGATGAGGTGAAGGATAAGACAAATTTGAATTTTTGGGAGGTAGTTAGATAATGGATTGGATAATTATAATAGCACTATTGATTATATATATTTCATTTAGTGAGGAAATAAAAAAAATTATTAAAATATTAAAAAAAAGTGAAAGAAGAAATCAGGAGGGAAAAGGAATGTCGATAGTAATTCAAGGGTTAAAAAATAATAAATGTAAGATAAATACAGATGAAGCTTTAACATTGGTTGGAAGTACATCAATTACAGGCATTGTAATAGACTCAGATGAGGAATGGATAAAACTTGAATATATTGATAAAAATAAAGATAAAAATATAGCTGTTTTTAGGATAGATTCAATAGATACAATTTTACTTGTCGATTGAATAAGAGTTTAGAGGATAGTATTATGTGGTATATTTTAGGAATTGGAGCAATTATTACAGACATTTTAAATGTTGTATAGTTATTCCAGAACAAAGAATTAAAATGGTTTAGATTTACAAGTCTGTCTTTAACAGCTTTAACTTTATGTGCTTTTTACTCAGATGGAGCACGTAGAAGCAGTGACACTTTTAAAAAGAAAATAATAGCAGAAAAGAAGGTTAAGATGAAAGATAATATATCCGTATTGGGAATCCCAATTGATTTGGGAGCTAGCACTATTGGAACAAGATTGGGTCCAGATTCTATAAGACTAACAGGTTTATTAGAGGAACTTTTGGATATGGGCCTTGACATTTATGATTTTGGTAATATTGATATAAAAAATTCAAATAAAAAGATAAAATTTCCATCAAATATGACAAATGAAGATAGGCTACTTCCTTCTCTTTCACATATAAATGAAGAGGTGGAAAAAATCTACCAAAGACAGTCTTTTCCATTGATATTAGGAGGAGACCACTCTTTGGTCCTTCCAAGCTTTAAGGCGTTTTTAAAGAAATACAAGAATCCTGGACTCATATATATAGATGCCCATGCAGATATAAACACTGAAAAATCATCACCAACAGGTAATGTTCATGGTATGCCTGTTGCAGCACTTATGGGTCTTTGTTCTAATAAGTTGAATAATATAGGTGGAAGCTATAAATTAAATCCTCAAAATCTTGTCTACATTGCTATAAGAGATATAGATAAGGGAGAAGAGCTAATAATAAAAGAAAAAAATATAAAATATTTTTCAATGGCTGATGTATATAAATATGGTATAGAAGAAATAGTAAGGAAGTCTATGGTTTATCTTGGAAATCTTTCATCTATTTACCTATCATTTGATATAGACTCCATGGATTGTGATATAGCACCAGGTACTGGAGTTCCTGTCAGGGGAGGGTTAAACTACAATCAAGCAAGACTTATCCTATCTCTTTTTGGAAAAGAAGAAAAGATAAAGGGATTTGAATTAGTAGAGGTAAACCCTAGTCTTGATGATAAAAACAAAACTTCAGAAATTGCAAAAGAATTAATACTTGCTTTTTTCGGTAAGTCTTTTATATAATTAATTATCATAATTAAATTAATTAATTGGAGGCAATATGGAAAAGGAACTATTATTTAGAAGGCAATTTATAATTGGAAAAAATATTGATAATAAACTAAACTGGAATAAGACACAACTTTCAAATGAGCTTGTACTATATAATCATAAAGACTTAAATATTGAAATTGAAGAAAATGATGAAACAAAATTTATACTTTTAGGATTCGCTGTTGATCCAGATCATATCAGCTGGTCAAATAGTGATATTATAAAAAATATAGCTAAAAAATCAAGAAACTTTAAATCGATGGCTGAACTTACTATTAATCTTGGAGGAAGATGGTTAATTATTTTTGATAGGGATAATGAATTAAAAATATTAACTGATCCTGCTTCATTAAGACGATTATTCTATACTAAAACCAATGAATTGTTAATAGGTTCTAGCATTGCTATAATTAATTATTATAAAGAACAAAATTTATCAAAGGATCCAAAACTTCTAAAATTTATTAATTCAAAATTTTATAGAATAAACGAAGATGAATGGTATATAGATGGAACTATTTATGATAATATTTTTAAAGTTTTACCTAATACCTACCTAGACGTTATAAAAAGAAAGACTTTTAGATTTTGGATAGATATTGACAAGACCGGATATGAAGAAAACATTAAAAGGGTAGCTGATATATTAGTTAATGAAATTAAGGCTTTATATTCTAGGACAGATAATGTATTTTTATCTATATCCTCAGGGCTAGATTCAAGAATTATGTTAGGTGCAATCCATAAGGCAAATTTAGACATTAAGGCCTTTGTATCTACTATGAATTTTCTTACTGAAAAAAGTTCTGATGTCTATATACCTAAGAAAATTTTATCTGACTATGGTGAAGAATTAATAATTTTAAATAATTTAGAAGAATTAAGAGAAGATTTTTTAGATATATATGAACGTAGTATTGAAAGCGCTAGAAAGTTACCTAAAAACTTAACTATTCAAGCCATATATGATAGGTTTGATAATCCATATATCATAACAGGAAATGTTGCCGAAGTAATAGCACATGATTTTGATAAAGACGATGCAAAAGATGGTGCAGAACTTTCAAAATTAATTGGCATACCTAAAGATATTGATTATTTTAATAAATATCTTGATCAATGGCTTGATAGCATAAAGCCATTATTAGAAGAACATGAAGATATAATACCAATGAAGTTATTTAGATGGGAAATAATTACTGGTAATTGGGGAACATTATATCAAGCTGAGTCTGATATAGCTAATGAAGAATTTCCTCCATTCAATAATAGAGAAATTTTTCTAAGATTTTGGCAAGCATCTCTAGAAAAAAATTGTGGTAAACATGAAGTATATATAGATGTACTAAAATTGTTGGATGAAAAACTACTAAATTATCCAATAAACCCATTAAATAGAAAAGAAAAAATAACAAAGTTTTTAAAGAATAATATTTCGCATACTAATTATATGAGATTAAGAAATTTACTAAAAAGTTAATAAAAATTATAAGTATTCATAGAAAGCAAATATTAGAAATAGAAATCTATAATGAAACTTATCTAAAAGTTTTAACTATAATATTAATTTATGATGAAAAGAAATTAAATTTAGTATTCAAATAGGGGATTGAAATAACTTTTAATAGACAAAAATTTTTTGAGAGATTAGCTTTATAAAAACTGATTTTAAGAGTATTTATAAAAATTAAGGTCTCTTGCAGAATGAATTAATCCCTGCATCAGTACAAGCTCCTTCACGACAATTTGGATTTCTTGAGTGTTAGACTACTTTCAAATTGTCTATGAGTAACTTGTAATGATGCAAGGTTAGAAATTCATAATTTTCAATAATCCCTTAATTTTTAGGTATCTTTAAAAGATTTATTTGAATTATCTCTCATTATTTTTAACCCACTGCTTATTGCAAGTATAATTCCAAAGATTATTAATATAAATATTATTAAAATTGGAAGATAGTTTATATTTAAGATAAGCTCTTTTATTGCAAAGGATAAGTTATAATCACTTCTATATGCTCTTGCGGTTATTCCTGCAAAAAACATCAGGATATAAGCTAGTAAAATATTTACGAATAAGCTCTTTCCTTCTAAGAAGACCATCTTTCTCATTTGCTTTTCTGTCATACCTGTAGTCGATAAAAGCTTGAAATCAGTACTTCTCGCTCTAAGATTTCCCTTGAAACTATTGTAGGCGTTAGAAAGAGCGATGGTTATAAGAATAATTTGGATGGCTAAATTCAATAAACCTGTATTTCTTCTCTCTTCTTTATCCATGGCTGCCTTTACAATATCTGTGGTAGTGTCGTGGTCTGACTTTGAAACATAGGTGGAAATCACATTTTCAGCTTCTCCAAAGACTTTGTCTTTATTATTTTCCACTTTAAATTTTACAGAGTAATAGTAAACGGGGTTTGACTTATCTATTCCATATTTTTCTACAAATTCTTTAAAATTACTTTCGCCGGTAAATATGGCTATCTCATTACTATCGTATGCTTCTAAATCATAGGGCATTTCATCTATTGTTCCATCTATCTTCACCGGCATTGACTCCGCATACTTATTATAGTATCTTAAGGAAACTTCTCCGTTTTTCTTATCAGAGATATTTATATATTCCTTAAAGGCATAAGGCGTCTTGTTCTCTTTTGCTATTTTATTAAGCAATATATAAGAGGCTTTTGAAAGATTATTTTCTTTTAAAAGCTTTTCAAAATCCGCGTCTGTCAAGGTGTATATCCTTGCATATAATTTGTCTTTCGTTTTTTTACCGCTATCTAACGATTCTTTTAAATCCTTAGAAATAAAATCTTTATTGTCATCTACATAAAACTTTGTATCATTTTTTTGATAGATGTGCAATTGATCTATGCCTTTGACTTTTTCCAAATCCTTCACAAGATTTTTATCCAAAAAATCGCCTCTATAAATACTAGATTTAAAATTATAAGGACTTTTGTAGTTGTTATATTTTTCATTTAAGTGTCTATAAGATTGGCCGACTAAAAATATCGTTAAGACAAAGGCTGAAAGCGCCATTGAAAATACAATAATTTTATAAGTTGACCTATAAGATCTATAATAATCTTTTGCAAGAGTTTTTTCTATTGGACCATTTATTTTTGACTTGCCCAATTTAATATTTTTTTCTGTAATTCCATTTAACCCTTCAATAATTTTTAATTTTGAACTTCTTTTTGCCGGCATTTTTGCTGAGAGATAAACCATTAACAGCGATAGTAAAATAACGATTATAATAGATCCTACCCTTGGAAATATAAAATGGAAGCTTTGAGATTTTACGATTTCCCCCAAAATGTTAGATATATTTTTATATGAGATGGCATTGTTAAGCCACATTAAATACATAAGTAGGTTAGCAAAAGCCCAAGACAGAATTATTCCAAGTGCTATTGGAAGAGTCGAAAGTTTTAGTGCTTTGAGCCTAACCATTTTTTTAACCTGTCTTTTCGTCATACCTACACTTTTTAATAGGGCAATCTCGCGCAAATCTCTATTATTCCAAACATTAAAAGCACCATATATGATAAAGGCAAAAAGTATGCAAAGAAGGATGGCGGCTCCATATTTCTCAATTGCTGAACTCACTACATTTTTAGGAGGTATAACACCATTTGGATAGACCATCTTATATTCCAAAATATCTTTATTATAAAATAATCTCCCAATGTCCAAGGCATGCTTTTCGTCTATATTCATCTCAGATAAAATCTCTCTAGTCTTAGTATAAGTGTCCCTTAAATTTTTAAACCAGATCTGTGCTTCAAGTCCACAGCCGTCCTTGAAGAAGTCTTCCTTTTTATCACTGGCAGCAAGACCTATAAGCAGAGATTCTTCGAAGGAGTGCTCGAAGTCATCGTAAATGCCAACTATAGTATAGGTCTTTTCCTTGAGTTTGATTTCTGAGCCTAAATGGTACTGTTTATTTTTTATTAAAAACTCTCCCGGAACTAAAAGCTCATTTGTATTTTCCGGCATTCTTCCTCTTTTTACCTCATAGCCTAATAGACTACTTTTATCCCCATTCTCATAAATAGTCGCATTTAAATCTGTCTTTATAGCTTTGTTGAAAGAAATTTTTTCTATATCCTTATCGCTTTTTAATCTGTCATAGAATTTTTCATCAACTTCTGTTATTGAAACGTGATAGGTACCAAACGTTTTCTTTACATAATTATACTGATCAAGTCTTAGAGAATCATAAATAAAAATAATGGTCCCTAAAAGTATAACAGCCAATAGAATTGAAATTTTAATAGCTAAGGTATCTTTTTTGTTGTTTTTTACTGCTGCATCGGCAAGATCATTAATGATTTTCATAAGACTCATCTCCTAAGAAATTTAATCTGCCATCCACCATCTTATAAACTTTATTGCAAGAATTTGCAACTTTTTCATCGTGAGTTATTATCATGATCGTGGAATTTAATCTTTTGTTTACAAGTCTAAAGAGTCCCGTAATTTCTTCTGAATTTCTTCTATCTAAATTACCTGTGGGCTCATCTGCTAAAATTATAGCTGGTCTTGTAACAAGACTTCTGGCAATGGCAACCCTCTGTTGCTCGCCACCAGATAATTGTTTCGGATATCTGTCGAGTTTATCCTCAATTCCTAAAAGAGATAAAATATCTTTGAAGTGTTTTTCATCTACTTTCTTATTGTCCAATAAAAGAGGAAGTAATATATTCTTTCTAATATTAATATTGGGAATTAAATTAAAAAATTGATAAACGACGCCAATGTTTCTCCTGCGAAATATAGTCATTTCGTCTTTATTAAGTTTAGTAATATTTTTATCCTGAATAAAGATATCTCCGCTTGTAGGCGTATCTACTCCTGCAAGAAGATGAAGCAAAGTAGATTTTCCCGAACCGCTGTCGCCAATAATTGCTACTAGGTCTCCCTTTTCCATTTCAAAATTCACATTTG
>NZ_JAXDSU010000071.1:0-2586 GCF_034090325.1 Anaerococcus porci | reverse complement strand
AATTTAGGCTCTATCTTTTCCTTAATTTCTTCTTGTAATGATTTTTCCTCACTTAGTGCAACTTGTTCTTCTAAATATGAAAATTCACGCTCATTTACTTCTTCACCATCACCAAGGTCAATCCTATAATGCTCAACAACTTCGCCGTCTACATAATGATCAAAATAGAATTTGAAATATCCGATATAATCATCAGTCATTTCTCCAAATTCATTTTCTCCAAGAGTTTGATTATGGTCTTTAACATCAATATCCTTTTGTCTTAGGACATTAATTAAGTCTTTAGTTACTATCTGTCCACTATAATCGGGAACTAATTCGTGGTTTTCATTAAATTCTACAATCCAGTAGTCTTTTCTATTTTCAGTATTTTTATCATCAAAAAAAGAAGCTTCATCAGCTTTCTTTTCTTGGCTTATTTCATTTTCTAAGCTTCCACGTATTCCTTGATTGCCATTCTCTTCACTGTTGCCATCAAGTTGTTCATCTGTCCTTGGTATTCCTCTGGATTCTCTCTTTTCATCTTCTCTGTCAATCCTTGTGCTTTCATCATTTTGACTTTCTCTATCTTGATAAAGTCCACTGCCTGATTCTGGATTTCCTTCAGATGGTTCAAAAGTGTTTTCTCCTCGTACATTTCCTGAAGTTTCTTCCAGTTCTCCATGTCCTCACTCCCTACCAGGTAAGACAGTCTTAGAACTGCGTATGTTGGATTCGGAAATCTCTCCATAAATTTCAGATCCTTCTCCATCATGTCCAAGGTTTTCTCTTCGATCTTCATCGCTATTTCTTCTGTCGCTTCCATCTGTGAAAACTCGTCCATCTCTACTTCTTGACCTATCATCTCGTCTATATAAATCATCTTGACCTCCTCTATCTTCATTTATATTTTCTATATCTCTATTATAGTCGGCAGCGTCCCTTTCTGTCAGCAGCCTAGCACGATCCATTTCCTTAGATTTTTCTATTGTGCTATCTATAATATCTTCGCTAACCCTTGATATTACAAGACCTATCTGCTCTAAAGAAATTGTATTAATTCTAGAAAAATTATTTTTTAAATTTTCCATATCCATAGGATAGACTGTATTAAACCTATTAGCTACCGCATAGGATATTGAGTCTCTCATAAACTTTTCAAAACTAAGTCTATCCTCTATATCTATTCTCAAATCAGCAAGAGCCAAGTTAATATATTCATCTCCATAAATTCGACTCAAAGAAAATATATTTTCATTGAGTGAATCACTAGCTTCAAATGAAGAATCTCTTATTATTTCTTTTAAAGCATCGTTATGGTTTTCGTGATCAAACTGCCATAAGCTAACCTCATTAATATTCCTATCCATTGATGTGGTCTGACTAATATCAAAAATATATGAAATTCTTTGATTTACATCACTTCCAACTAAAATTGGAATACCCTTTTGACCTCTCATAACAACTCGACCAAAATATTTCTTCCACATATCAAAGGTCGCACAAGCTCTAGCTTCAGGTTCCTTGTTATATATACTTAGTTGGCTAGAAAAATCATATTTCTGATTATTGCCTATAACTTTTAAGAGTTTTAAATATTCTTTTTCATCTTGTAAAACTTCATACTTTATTGCTTCTTGTATATTCTTAAAATCATTTACTTGCATTTTCTACCTCCATTCTATGAATTTCTTTTATAATAGCTATTAAAACATCAATCACAATAGAATTGCCGGCCTGTTTATATAGCTTGCTTGAAGTACAATTTTTTCTTCTTGGATGTGCTTCTTCTAGTTTGTTAATATCACTGTCATCAAAACCCATGAGTCTTAGGCATTCTCTTTCTGTTAAATACCTATACTGACCATTTCCAATATCTATTATTCCAGAATTTGGTACTCTCATTTGTTTTGTAGAAATAGTATAAGAAAAATCTTTAATCACTTTGAGTCGCCCTCTAAAACTATTATCTATGCCTTTATTTAAAAATTTCAGCATATAAGGTTGGGTCATTGTATAAAGTTCACTTACATCCTTTTCTAAAAATTCACTTAGTGGTCTTGTTTTTTTCCTCTCCAATTTATTAAAAGAAAAGTTATTTGCTCCAAGACATGAAACAACAAATATCCTTTCTCTTTTTTGAGGTATCCCAAAGTCCATTGCATTTAAGATTTCATACTTGCTTTCATATCCTAGGATCTCTAAATCTTTTAGATAAATAAAAAAGGAGTCCCTCATATTTCTATCAAGGACTCCCTTTACATTCTCCCAAATTATCCATTTAGGCTTTTCTTTCATTTCTTTAATTATTCTAATTGTTTCAAATAGTAAGCTTGATCTAGTGCCTGAATTCTTTACTCCTCCTTGCTTTTTTCCTATTCTTGAAAAGTCTTGGCAAGGACTTCCATGCATTATTAAGTCTATCTTCTCATTAGGAGCTTTATATCCTACTACTGATTTTGGCTTATAACTCTCTCCATAAAGTGCGTTGTATGATTTAACACAAGCCTTATCTATTTCTACATAATCAACAACTTCATAAGGTATCTTTAAATTAATAAAAGCCTTTCTAATAGCACCTATGCCACCGAAAAGCTCTAATATTTT
>NZ_JAXDSU010000045.1:0-2593 GCF_034090325.1 Anaerococcus porci | reverse complement strand
GATGTTTCAAAAACTAAAAGATTTTATGTAGAAAAAAGAGGCTTATGCAAATTAAATTAATCTTTACTAAATCATTACAAGTTTCTCTAAGATAATTTGACCTTGATGAGCTGGAAAGCTTGTTCACAAAATTGTCTTTGGTTAACTTATAATGATGCAAGATATAATTGTTATTTGCAAGTGCCTCTTTTTAAATCTTTATTTGTTTTTCTACTTTATTTTCAAAGTATGAAATATGGTTAAATCCCAAGTCTTTTAGGTGTTTTATAGTTTCATCTATCATATATCCGCATGTATCAGAAGTATGGGAGTCTGATCCTAGTGTTATAATATCTCCTCCCATAAGTTTATACTTTGTTAGGATATTATCCTTTGGATTGGCATGCGGAAGATTATTTCTAAAACCCGCAGTATTTACTTCAATACCCCTATTTGTATCTATTAACTCTTTTAGTAGTTTTTCAATTAAATCTTCATATAATTCATATTTTGGTATTAAAGACTTATCATTTATATACCTATCTATGTAGTCTATGTGACCTAAAACTGAAAAGTCTTTAATAGCTTTTACACTATCAATCATATAAGAGTAGTATTTTCTAAAAGAATTAATAGGATCTTTTTCTATAATCTTTCTTTGTCCCCATACATCCACAAACTCAACTGCATGAATCGAGCCTATTATAAAATCAAAAGGATTATCCTTTATTATTTTATTGATAATATCTTTGTTTTCATAGGCTATACCTATCTCAACACCGGTTAGTATTTTTATGTCTTTTTTGTATTTTTCCCTTAAAAGATTAATGGTAGAAAAATAATCATCAAGGTCAAATGTCATATCATCGGCGTTTTTTTGGCAATATTTATCTATATGGTCTGTGAAAGCCATGATCTTAATATTATTATTAATACATGATTTTATATTTTCTTCTGGATTAGTATGTGAATCGAAAGAAAACTTGCAGTGCATATGTAAGTCTTGCATATTATTCCTTTCCTTATTTTATATAATAATATCATACTAGTTTTAAATATTATATAAAGTCCGTAAATATAAGTACAAAAATACTTTGAAATTTGTTATAATAAGGATAATAAAGTTAAACAGGAGATAGTAATGAAGAAAAAAAACATTCTAGGCTTAGGACTTGGCCTTCTAATGTTAACAAGTCCTATTAATCCAATTGAAAAAAATTATAAAAATATAGCTTTTGCTGAAAATATAGCAACAAGCGAAGAAAATACTTATGATTCTATTATAAGCGAAATTGAAGACTTTAAAAAAAGTGAGATATATAAAAACTTAAATGAAAAAGTCAAAAAAGATTTTGATGATTTAATAGGAAATTTAAATGAAGAAAACTTTACTCAAGAATCTTATAATAAGATTAGTGAAAAAATTTCAGAAATAAAGTTAGCTGAATATAAGAAACTTTATAAAGAAATAAAGACAATGATAAAGGGGAATTTATCAGATAAGCTAAAAAATAATTTTAATGAAATAAAAGAATCTTATGATTCTGTACAAGAATATAATCAAAATTATAATAATTTGAGTATTTTAAAAGATAAAATAAATGCCTACAATAAAGAACTTGCTCTTGATAGAAATATCTTAAAAGAAGGAATTGAAAAAAATAAAAATCTTGATTTAGCTGATGAGAAAAAAGTTTTAGATAATGAAGATTCTAATCTTGATTCAGTTAATGAAGCTATAAAATCTATTAATAAAAAAGTAGATGATTTTAATGAAAAAGTAAGGAAAAAGGCAAAAGAAGAAAAAGAAAAATTAGCAAAAGAAATTGAAGATGCTATCAAAAATCACGAAGAAGTAAAAAAAGATATAGTTTATAAAAAATCAAGTAAAGAAGCCAAAGATAAATTGGAGAAGGCTTTTAATGAATTAAAAAATAGCCAAATAGCTTTAAAAGAAGGTAAGGAAGAGGATTTTGGAAAAATTATAGATAAGTATAATGAGCTTGTCAATAATCTTGATGGTAAAATATTTATTGATGAACTTAATGCCCTTATTAAGTATTTTAATGAAAATCAAGACAAGATAAAAGATGAAGAAAAGAAAGCAAAACTTTCTAAAGAACTTAATTCTGTAGTTGACGATGATCAATTTGATAGTGAAAAATTAAAGGATCTTGAAAAAAGAATAAAAGATGCAGTAAATGAAAAACCTGGTTACTTAGAACAAAAAACACCTAAAAGAGTTACAGTATCTAGATCCAAAAATCCAGTTGTGAAGAAAAGTCGTTCTTTTGTAAGGACAGGAATTGGATCAATTGCTAAAGTAGCTGGAGTTTTAGTTCTTGCAGCAGGTGGATACTTATATTTAAAGAAAAAGAAATGATTTCAATTTTTCTTTAATTATTTAAGCATAAGTCTTAATTTAATTCTAGCAATATAATAATCTTTTATAAAAAAACTGTTGAAAGAATTTTGAACTGACCCCCAAAAGTTAGACCTAGAAACTAACTTAAGGAGGTCAGTTTTTAAATGGCAAAATATAGTACAGAATTCAAAATGAAAGTAGTAAAAGAATATTTAGGATCAAATATCTCATATAAATCTTTATCAGAAA
>NZ_JAXDSU010000015.1:0-2660 GCF_034090325.1 Anaerococcus porci | reverse complement strand
TAGATAATTATATTTACTCGCTTTTAATAAGTATTTGCCTTGTACTAGTTTTTATAGTTCTATATATTTTTATTATAATTAGAGAAAATAAGAAGCTAGTAAATCAAAAAATGAGATAAGTAAGGAGATGAATATGTTTATAAAATTCAATGATAAACAAATGAATTTGAAAAGTAGAGAAATAGTTGCCTTAATTGTCTCTACATGCATATTCATCTTATCTAGCCTTTTAGCAATCTATGTGCCTAGCATTTTAGGAAAAATTATAGATATCATTACATTAAATAATAAATCTAATAGTGTAAAAGACTTTGTGTTTATATTTGGTATGATTTCATTGCTAATAATAATATTACAATATATATCTTCAAAGATATTAAATAAATTAAATAAGAGTATTAATATTAGGATGTGTACATATGTGTTTAATAAAATAAGAAAAATGAATCTTATATATTGGTTTAAAGAATCTAAAGGCGAAATCATAACAATTATTAGTAATGATATATATGATATTTCTGATTTCATAACAAATTCGATACCTAACTTATTTAGTTTGACAATATCAACTATATTGATTTTTATGTACATTATGAGATCTAGTTTGTTGATAGCATTTATAATTTTTTTATTAAATATTGTATTAGTAGTAGTACAATATATGATGTCTAGAGTCGTTAAAATTAAATCTAGAGAAGTAAGAAATTTAAATGCAGAAGTAAATTCAAAAGTCCAAGCATGTATAAATAATGTAGAAAATTTACTTCTTAAAGATTATTTGAAAAGCTCTAGCGAAAATTATAATAGAAGTAATAAAAAGTTATTCATTGCAAATAACAATTTAATGGATTTAATTTTAAGATCGTCTACTTTAAATCTTTTAGCAAGTTTATGTAGTATTTTTATTATTATAGTGATTGGGGGACACTTAGCAAATACTGGAAATATTTCGACTGGAAGACTAGTAACTTTAATTTTATACTCTCAAAAGATTTTTTCGCCTATAACTAACATAACAAAAATACTTATGAAATTTAATACGATTTTACCAAAGAAAACAAAAATAGATCAATTATTAGATAATCAATATATGATTGAAGATTTTACTAACTTTGACCAATTATTGGAGCATAAATTAAACTTTAAAACAATTATTGCTAATGATTTAGAAACAGGATATTTAGATGATAATATTAAAATAGAGAATTTAAGTATCGATTTTACAAAAAGTAATGTCATTGGAATTATAGGTGATAACGGAGTTGGTAAAACCACTATTATAAAGTTGATAAGAAAGCTTTTGCCTATAAAAAAAGGAAAAATAAAAATAGATAATACTCCACTTGAAGATATCAGTATTGGCGAATTAAGTCGAAATATCCAAATTATGCCTCAGACTGATTCTTTAAATCAATACGATATTAAATATATAAAAACCAAGTTACAGGAATATTATTTAAATTATGATATAGAGATGTTTATGGGTGATATTTCAAAAATTTTTAAATCGTCAGATAAGTATGAATATAATATAAATTCAAAAGGAGAATTGCAAAAATTGTCATTTTTAAATACAATTTTTAAAGATGCAAAACTATATATTTTAGATGAGCCTTCAGCATCCATTGATTTAAAAAGTGAAAAGTATATGTCTAAGATTATTAAAGCATTATCTGAAGATAAAAAATTTATCATTATTACGCATAGACCAGAGTTGCTAAATATATGTGATTATATAATTAACTTGTGAGATAAAAAATATCAGTCATAGAGTGAATTTTTAATTTATATATCACATATATAATATCATAATGGTTAGAAAATATTCTCTTACTAAAGAAACATCTTCAGTACATATTTTAAAATATTCTATTTAATTATCTGTTAAAATATATTTTCAAAAAGTACACAATACTGTTAAATTTTAGTAACTACATAAAACGAGAGATTCTAGTTGAAATTTTACCATAAAATTAATATAAACTCTAAGTAAAATCTAATACAGTGATGGATTTTTTAGAAGTTAATTTGAAAAAAATATAAATCAAATATGATAAAGTGGACACGGAAGAGAAAAGAATTTTAAGGCTTTGAGTAAAAACATGCAGAACTTTCTGTGGTGCGGGCATAACATTGACTAGATATCTTTGGGATTCTTTTAGAGAAATCGAAAATAGTAATAATTTATAAGAGCAAGAAGTGAAGATGTTATCTCTCCACTTCTTTTCCATAATAATTTTCATAGTTTTTCCTATGCTGAACAAGGTCAGAAAATTGTTCTTTATTCAAAGAATACTCTTGCATAAGGTTTTTCTTTTTTTCTTGCAATTTATCGAGGTTTGATAGTATTTCTTTTGTATTTGGTAGTTTTTTATAGTTTTTTAAAATTTCTTTAGCGGCTATTTTATAGACGGAAAGTTCACTATAATATTCTTCAGCAAATTGTTTGTCTTCAGGATTTTTCTTATGGTATTTATATATTTCACGATACTTATTTATAGTATTTATATTTTCCATATCTTGGGATAAACTTTTAATTTCACTTTCAATTTTCTTTATTTTATCTAATAAGTCTTGTCTATCATTAGCAGATTTTTTGATTAGATAATCGAGTTGATTGATTGAATTAATTCCTTGTTCTCGAAGTTTAATTATTGAAT
>NZ_JAXDSU010000084.1:0-14981 GCF_034090325.1 Anaerococcus porci | reverse complement strand
TATCATATTATGATAATAATGCCAATAATTTCTTTGATTAACCAACTTGTTTATCCTGGTCAGATATCATTATTGCCAAAAATCTTATCAAAAGATGAGCTAGTGACAGGTAATTCTTTAATGACTATGGCATACCAAGGTTCAAATGCAATTTTTGATACACTTGCAGGATTTGTAATATCAGTCTTTGGATTTATGATGGCTTTTTATGCTGATAGTGCTACTTTTTTATTAACTGGGATTTTATTTTGTTTCTTGTCCAAAAAACTTAGTCAATATAATAAAAGTGAAAAAACTAGCAAAGGAAATGTAATTAAAAATCATTTTGATAGCCTTAAAGAGGGGCTTAGTTTATTTAAGGATTCTAGAATCTTTGCTTTAGTTTTTGGAGTTGTATTTATCAACTTTTCAGCAACATCGATAAGTGCAGTCTTGCCTGCATTTGCAAAGGATGAAATATTTTATAGTCTAATGCTTGCGGCAATGGGTGCTGGAGTTTTGATTGGATCCTTATTTGCAGGTTTTCCTAAACTAAAAGATATATCTTTAGGCAAACTTTATATTTATGGAATAATAATTGTAGCTGCATCTTGGATGGGAGTATCCTTCTATCATTTTAATATAAAAATTGCAGTAGGATTATATGGTCTAGGATGGTTTGTTGTAGGAATTGTAAATGTATATGCTCAAACAATGGTACAGATTATAGTACCAGCAGAAAGAATTGGTTCTGCAATTGGAGCTATGGTTGGGATATCTACCTTCATGGCACCACTAGGAGCATTATTGGGTGGATATTTAGGGGAATATCTATCAAGTTCAAAAGCCATTTTTATAGCAAGTGTAATCATACTTTTGGTAGCAATTTATTGGACAATAAATAAAAACATAAGGAAATTACCAGCTATTAATAACTTTAATGAGGCGTTTAATTATGATTAATGATAAAGTTGTAATTTCATTTACGAATGTAGACAAAAGTCATGCTAAGTTTTTATATAATTTATATAATGAATCAATTGTAATAGTAATGCTGTAAATAAGGAAAGCAAAATTGAGATTGATTCAATTCTAAAAACGATAGAATATTTTAGTAGTACTGAAAATTATTTACTTATCATTTCAATAAATGATGTAAATATTGGGATTGGAATAATATATTATGTTGATTATGAAAAAAATATCTGCTAATTAGGAATATTATTATATCCCCATTAAATCAAGGATTAGGATCTATTAGATTAGAGAAATTGATAAAAATGGTAAAACATTTATTAGATATTTTGTTAATAAAAGAGATATAGATAGAAATAATAAGATATATACCCCTTGCTGGATAAAGCATTAAAGGGGTATATATCGTATCAGGATTTAGGTCGATATACAAAATTATTTATAGACCTTTCCTTCTTATATTTACTTATTCATATCAATATCATCTTTTATAAAAGTACCATTTCTTACTTCTTCGTAAGCCTTATCTAACTCTTCTTGAGTATTCATTACAATTGGACCTGGTGTCCATGCTATTGGCTCATCTATTCTTTTTGAAATAAAGGCAAGTACTGCAATCTCCTCATCTGTCTTATTTTCTATAAGAATTTTCTCACCCTTTCTTTCAACTAATCCTGCATGGAATTTCTCTACTGTCTTATCTCCAACTGTAAAATTTCCAATTAGGGCAAAAAGTGTTATAGAATCATCATCTTCAAGGTCAAGTTCAAAGGAAGAATTTGGATTAATGTGGATATCGTAGTAGTTTACAGGCTGATGTTTTGAAATAAATCCTTGATGGTCTTTATAATTTCCTGCAAGAAGTCTAAGGTAACCATTATCAAATTTTATCTCTTCTATTTTATCTTTTGAAATAGCAAAATACTCAGGAACTGTGAATTTATCATCACTTTTTAAGTTAAGCCATAATTGAACACCATAAAGTTTTTCTACAGGAGGCATCATTTCTTCGTGAAATATTCCACTTCCTGCCGTCATCCATTGAACCTCACCATCATTTACAGCATCTTCATTTCCCAAAGAGTCTTTGTGGACCATAGTACCCTTATATACATAGGAAATTGTCTCAATCCCTCTATGTGGGTGCAATGGGAAACCTGCTTCATATTGTTTTGGATCAGTTGAATCAAAGGCATCTAAAAGTAAAAGTGGGTCTGTATCAAGCATTGTTTCTCTACTTAGGACGTGATAAAGGTGGACACCTGCTCCATCAATGCCCTTTTCAGGTTTTACTATATCTATTATCTTTCTCATAAAATTCCTTTCTTTTTTTAAAACTATTCAATCTAACTTATTTAACTTATTCCCTAAATTTAAATTAATAAACAAATTTAGTTTTTAAATAATATATTTATCATTTCTTTTACATTCATTTAATAAGGCTCTTAAAGTACTTAGGTATGATTACATCAAATGTAAAAAAAATAAGAGGAGATATAAATGAAAAAAACATTATTATTGGCACTATCAGCAAGTTTTATCTTAAGCCTACCTTCAAATGCTAAGGCAGATGAAGCTGTAAATCTAGATGAAGATATAAAAATAGAAGAAAGTGTTGAAGAGGTAAGTTTAACAGAAGCTAAAGAGATTTCGACTTATGCTGGACAAACTGATACAAAGACTGAAGTTTCAACAGATATAAATGTTCATGAGTCAGAAAATTCCGAAGTAAAGGAAGAATCTGATGTTGTTATAAATGAGGTAGACACAGAGCAAGATTATGTTGAACTTTATAACAATGCAGATGAGAGAAAAGATATTTCTGGTTGGTATATAAAAGATGATAAAGAAGATAGGGAAATTGAAAGAATAAAGGAAGGAACCTTTATAGAAAGTAAAAATTTCCACACCCTTGAAAATGGCAAGGACTTTTCTTTTGGTCTTGGTAAAAACGACCAAGTTGTTTTATACGACAAGGATGGAAATATAAGAGATAAGTTCTCATGGGATTCACATCCATTTGGCTCTTACGGAAGATATCCTGATGGAGTGGGAGAATTTGTAGATGGAGAAGTTTCTAAAAATGCTCCAAATAATAAAGAAGACGATACAGAAATAAAAGAAGCTGATTCATCAATAAAGATTAATGAAATTGAATCAAGTGACCCAAATGATGGCCCTGACTATGTTGAAATTTACAATGATTCTGATGAAGATAAGGACATTTCAGGATACTTTATCCTAGATGATAATCTAACAAGAGAGCATGAAGTACTTCCTGATGGGTCTGTTATAAAAGCTAAGGGATTTTTTGTTTTTGAAAATGGTATACATTTCTCCTTTGGACTTGGAAAAAATGACCAAGTTAATCTATTTAACAAAGACAAAGAACTTATAGATTCTTTTGCTTGGGATGGACATGCTGAAGGTGTTCTTGCAAGAGGTGAAGATGGCAAGGGAGACTTTGTTGATAGTGAAGCTTCTAAGGGATATTCTAATAATATTGATGAAGAAAAGATGAAAGATGAAAAACCTGTTGTAATTAATGAGGTTGAATCATCAGCAGAAGGTGGCGGAAAAGATTATGCAGAAATCTATAATATTTCTGATAATCCAGTAGACATTTCAGGATGGTACATTCTAGACAATGACCCAGACCACGAAAAAAGCCCACTAAAAGAAGGAACAATAATTGAACCTTTAGGATTTTTCGTATTTGAAGAAGGGGTAGACTTTGACTTTGGCCTTGGTTCAAATGATGAAGTAAACCTATATGATAAAGATGGAAATCTAGTTGATAAGTTCGCATGGACAAGTCATGCACCAGGAACTTATGGAAGACTTAAAGACGGATTTGGACAATTTACAGATACAAATCCAAGTAAGGGAAGAAAAAACACAGCTTTTACTCCAAAAACTATAGATATTGAAACAGCAAACTTTCCTGGAAATGGTAAGATTAAAATCCTTGACAATGAGACTGTATTTGACCTAACAGACTTATCAGGAATTGATCAAGATGGCGAGTGGATTTATGGAGTAAATAATAAAGAAGGGCGCTTCTTAATCTTTAAACTTGAAAATGGAGAAATAAAACTTGCTCCAGGCTTTACCAACAAGGGTAAGAGTGTAGCTTTCATAAAAGATAAGGACAATCCAGAAGCTGAAGGTCCAGATTCTGAAGGAATAACAGTAGATAAGGATGGATTTATCTATCTTGCAGTTGAAAGAGACAATGGAGATAAGAACGTAAATAAAAATATGATTTTACAAGTTCAAAATCCATTTGATAAAAAAGATAAGTTTGTTGCAGATAAGGAATGGGATATTACAAATATCCTACCAGATGTTGGGGCGAACCTTGGAATTGAAACAATTGAGTGGGTTGGATTTGACCACATCAACAAGAGACTATTTGACCAATCTTTAAATAAAACATTTGATAAAAATGACTACAAAAACGCCTACCAAGATGGAGTATTTTTCGTAGGACTTGAGGCAAATGGAAATATCTATGCCCTAATTCTTCAAGATGATGGAAGCGCTAAAGTTATAAATGAGCTTTCAACTAACCTTGGTGGAGTTATGGGACTTGACTATGATAGAGAAAATGACATACTTTGGGCTCTAGCAGATGACGGATTTGACAACATCCACACAGCTATCCAATTTGATGGAACAGATAAGCCAAAAGTTATAAATGTATCTGCTCCAAGTGAGATGAATAAAAGACTTAACAACGAAGGTTTTGTAATTCTTCCATCAAGTGAAAAAGACACAAGAGATGTTCTATACTTTATGGATGGAACAAACAAAGAAGCTATAAGACTAGCTTCTTTAAACAAGGCTTATATGATTGACTTAGGACTTGAAAAAATAGATATAGCAGACGAAAAAGAAGAAAATCCAATATATGAAAACTCTAGTGAAGAGCCAAAAGATGATAAGAATAAAACAGAAGAATCTAAAGATGAAAAAAGTAAAATAGACCCTGATTCAGATTCTAAAAAAGACGATAAAAAAGAATCAGATTCAAAAAACAAAAAAGAAGAAAAAGAATCTCCAACAGCTTCAAGAAAACAGAGTGCTAAAAAGATTAAAAAATCTTCTTCAACAAGTGATAACAAAGCACCAAAAACAGGAGTTACTTCTTTATCAAGTATCATTCTTACAGGACTTGGCTCAATATTAGGACTTGGACTATTAAAAAAGAGAAAATAATAAAAATCTTCCTTATTTGGGTAAAAAATAATGATAAAGTATTCGAACAAGTTTTAAAAGACTATGGTCTTGAAGACTTAAACAAAGAAGACTTAGAAATTTTTTATAATAATTCCATTGATTCAAAAGGTGGAATCCAAGGTATAGTACTACAAAACTATATAATGATTAGACAACTTGATAGATTAAATAAAAATATAGAAAAACTTTTAGAAAAATAAAAATATGGCTCTTTTAAGATAATCTCTTAAAAGAGCCAATTTTTATACCAAAATTAACTTGATATCCATCTCCTTTAGGTAATCTTGCCATTCATCGCTTAGATTTTTATCACTTATTATAGTATCAATTTCAGATAAGTCTGCAAAGTGGGTTGATTTTACTGCTCCAAACTTTGATGAATCAGCTAAAAGTATTACTTCTAGAGAGTTTCTTATTATTATTTTTTTGCTGTTTAATTCATAGGAATTCTCACAAGTAATTCCTAAATCTTTGTGAACTCCTGCTGCTGATAGGAATAACTTAGATGCCCTAATATTTTTCATCATTTCTATACTTTGGCTTGATTCCATCATACCTGAATCCCTATGTAAGTTTCCACCTCCTATAATCAAGTCGATATTTTTCTTAAATAAGAGATTGATAAGGTTATTTGATGAGAAAACTAGGGCAGTACATTTTATATCATCCATGGCTTGGCTTAGCTTTTCTGTTGTTGTACCCGTATCTATAATTATTATATCATCTTCTTTTATCATAGAAGCAGCTTTTTGTCCGATAAGAAATTTTTCCCTGTCCTTAATTAATAAATGGGAGTCAAGGCTGTACTTGTCTTCATTTATAGGATTATCAATTTTTGAATTGTAAACAATGGCTCCATGGAAAGTTTCTACTATATTTTGCTCTTCTAATATTCTAATATCACGTCTTATAGTCATATCAGAGACATCAAGCTTTGTAGCAAGTTCCTTTACTGAGGCTCCATTATTTTCTTTAATTATCGAAATTATCTTATTTCTTCTATCTTCTTTTTTACTCATAATTAAACCCTTTCGCTTACATTTATTGTATCATAATTTATATAAATATGTTGGAAATCTTCGAAACAATCAAAAAATACAAGGTAAAATAACAACATTTTATAAAAATACAACAAAATAATGTTGACAAATTATCAAATCATGTTAAAATATAAGTAGATAAAAAACTACACGTGTATTTTGAAAAATATTTGCAAGATTTAAAGGAGTAAATATGGATAATAAAGAAATATTAAAGCACATTGATCATACCTTACTTAAAGCATATTCAACATGGGATTCTATCAAGTTGCTTTGTGATGAAGCAGTAGAATATGAAACAGCATCAGTATGTGTTCCTCAAACATATATAAAAAGAATCAAGGAAAACTACCCTAGCCTAAATATCTGCACAGTTATAGGATTTCCTTTAGGATATAATTCGACAAAATCTAAAATTGTTGAAACTAGAGAGGCAATTATTGATGGTGCCAATGAGATTGATATGGTAGTTAATATCTCAGATGTTAAAAATGGAAACTATAAGAAAGTAGAAGATGAAATTAGGGAGATTAAAAATGCCTGCGGTGATAAGGTTCTCAAGGTTATTATAGAAACATGTTATCTTAGTAAGAATGAAAAAATTGCCATGTGTGAGGCTGTAACAAATGCTGGTGCTGATTATATTAAGACAAGTACTGGTTTTGGGACAGATGGAGCAAGAATGGAAGATATTCTTCTATTTAAAGAACATATTGGAGAAAATGTGAAAATAAAAGCAGCAGGTGGAGTAAAAACTAAAGATGACCTTATAGCTTTCATAGAAGCAGGGTGTGAAAGAATAGGAACATCTTCAGCTGTAAAAATGTTAACAAATAAACATTAATTAGGAAGTAGATGGAAAATATGGTAGATAAAAGGGTATTTTTAATAGTATTGGATTCATTTGGAATAGGTGAGATGCCTGATAGTAAAAATTATGGGGATGAGGGTTCAAATACCCTCAAAGCTATCTGTCAAAGTCCAAAATTCAAGACACCAAACCTTAAAAAATTAGGTCTTTTTAATATAGATGGGATTGATTTTATAGAAAAGATGGAAAATCCTATAGGATCTTTTGCTAAAATGAAAGAGGCTTCAAATGGAAAAGATACAACTACAGGTCACTGGGAGATGGCAGGAATTATATCAGAAACTCCATTTCCAACCTTTCCAAATGGTTTCCCAAAAGATTTCTTATATGAATTTTCAAAAAGAACTGGAAGAAAGATTCTTTGTAATAAACCTTACTCTGGTACAAAGGTTATAGAAGATTATGGTAAAGAACATCTAGAAACAGGAGCACTTATAGTTTATACATCGGCTGACTCAGTATTTCAAATAGCAGCTCATGAAGATATAGTTCCTTTAGAAAAGCTATATGAATATTGCAAGATTGCAAGAGAAATGCTTATTGGAGATATGGCAGTAGGAAGAGTTATAGCAAGACCTTTTTTAGGAGAGCTTGGCTCATTTGAAAGAACTAGAAACAGACACGACTTTTCTCTAAAGCCACAAGGCACTACAATTATGGATGAACTTTTGAAAAATAACTATGATTCAATCGGTGTAGGAAAGATTTATGATATTTTTGCAGGAGAATCCATAAAAGAACACTATCCTATGAAAGATAATAACGAGGGAATGGATATAACAATAAAGCTTATGGATAAGAAATTTAAAGGCTTATGCTTTGTTAATTTAGTTGATTTTGATATGATTTATGGTCATAGAAATGATGTTGACGGCTATGCCAATGCCATGACAGAGTTTGACCAAAAGCTTGGAGTTATGCTTAAAAAGTTAGGGCATAATGATATAGTAATAATTACAGCAGATCATGGATGTGATCCTTCAACTCCATCTACAGATCACTCTAGAGAATATGTTCCAATGCTTGCCTATGGGAAAAGCATAAGAAAAGGTATGAATTTAGGCACAAGAAAAACATTTGCAGATATATCACAGACAATAGCAGATATATTTGAAATAAAGGCAAATACGGAAGGAAAAAGCTTTTATAAGGAAATAAAAGATAGGTGATATTATGAAATTAATATTAAATATAATAGGAATCCTAGTAGTTTTAGGAATAATGTGGCTTATATCTATTAATAGAAAGGCAGTAAACTTTAAAACTGTAGGACTTGCAATAGTAGTTCAATTTTTTCTGGCAGGACTTTTGATAAAACTTCCTGCAGGAAGAGCGGCAATAGCGGCTGTATCAAAGGCAGTCGAAAGGGTTCTTTCATATGGTTCTGAGGGTATAGGTTTTGTGTTTGGCTCGTTGGGAAATCCAACAGCTCCAACTGGTATGATTTTTGCTTTTCAAACCCTAACAAACATTATTTTTATATCAGCCCTAGTTGCAGTTTTATACTACACAGGAGTTTTAGGCTTTGTAGTTTCAAAGATAGGTTGGCTTATAGGAAAAATATTTAAAACAAGTGAAGTGGAATCATTTGTAGCGGTAGCGAATATGTTTTTAGGTCAAACAGATTCACCAATTTTGGTTGCTAAATACCTAAAGATGATGACGGACTCAGAAGTTATGCTTGTTCTAGTATCAGGAATGGGTTCTATGTCAGTATCAATTATAGCGGGATACACTGCTCTTGGGATTCCAATGGAGTCCTTACTTATAGCATCAACTCTTGTTCCAGTAGGCTCAATTATAATATCCAAAATTATATGTCCACAAACCGAAGAAGTTAAAGAATTAGGTGAGATTAAGATGGATAATAAGGGTAATAATGAGAATGTATTAGATGCCCTTTCAGCAGGAGCTATGGACGGTATGAATATGGCGATGGCTATAGGTGCATCACTTATAGCAATCATATCTATAGTTGCCCTTTTAAATGGTATACTTGGAATATTTGGCATATCATTTGAATTGGTTTTATCATATCTTTTTGCACCAATAGGATATTTAATGGGACTAGAAGGGAGTGAAATATTCAAAGCAGGAGAACTTTTAGGCTCTAAACTTATACTTAATGAATTTGTAGCTTTTGGTAAACTTGCTCCAGAACTTGCATCAATGAGTCCTAGAACAGGACTTATGCTTGCAATATCTCTTGCAGGATTTGCTAATGTATCATCAATAGGAATTTGTATATCAGGTATATCGGTACTTTGTCCGGAAAAAAGACCAACCCTTGCCAAACTTGCAGTTAAGGCGATGATTGGAGGATTTTGTGTAAGCTTACTATCAGCAATGATAGTTGGAATATGGATGCTATTTTAGGAGGATAATATGAGAATAGTAGATATAATTGAAAAAAAGAAAAATAAAGAAGAATTAACAGATGCTGAAATCCAATATTGGATAGATGGAGTTACAGATGATAGTATTCCTGATTACCAAACATCAGCCCTTCTTATGGCCATAGTCTTAAATGGAATGACTAGCCATGAAACTGCTAAACTTGCAGAAGCTATGATGAAATCTGGAGATGTAATGGATTTATCAGATATCGAAGGAGTAAAATCTGACAAACACTCAACAGGTGGGGTGGGAGATAAAACATCAATAGCTCTTGGAGCTATAGTTTCAGCCTGTGGCTTAAAACTTGCTAAAATGAGTGGTAGGGGATTAGGACATACTGGTGGAACACTCGATAAACTTGAATCAATCGAAGGATTTAATGTATTTCTAACAGAAAAAGAGTTCAAAAAACAAGTTAGAGATATAGGTCTTGCGATAATTGGTCAAACAGGAGAGTTAGTTCCAGCTGACAAAAAACTTTATGCTCTAAGAGATGTTACAGCAACAGTTGATTCTATACCACTAATAGCATCATCGATAATGAGTAAAAAACTAGCATCTGGATCAGATACAATTCTACTTGATGTAAAATATGGTGAAGGTGCTTTCATGCACACCATTGAAGATGCCAAAAAACTAGCAAGTGCAATGATATCCATAGGAAAAAAACTAGGTCGTGACACAAGGGCTATGATTACAGATATGAACCAACCTTTAGGAAATACTATAGGAAATGCCCTAGAGGTAAGAGAAGCTGTAGAAACAGTAAAAGGTGAAGGACCAAAAGACTTTACAGAACTTGTAATGGTAGCAGGAGAAATTATGTTAATCCAAGCTGGAAAAGCAAATAATAAAATAGACGCAAGAAAACTTCTAGAAGAAGCTATATCTTCAGGAAAAGCTTTTGACCAACTTAAGAAAATGGTAGAATATCAAGGTGGAAATGTTGCACAAATTGAAGATACAAGTCTACTTCCACAAGCAAAATATAAAACTGAAATGAAATCAAAAGAGGCAGGATATCTTGACCATATCCACTCCATGAACCTTGGAATCCTATCAATGAAGCTAGGTGGAGGACGTGAGAGAAAAGAAGATAAAATAAATTATGCAGTAGGACTTGAAATGAAGGTCAAAAAAGGTGATAAGGTAGAAAAAGGTGATCTACTTTGCACAGTATATCATGATAAAGAACTTACAGATGAATGGATTGAAAGCTTCTATGATACATTCACCTATACAGATCAAAAAGTTGATCCAATTCCAATAGTTGAAGAAATATTAGAATAATAAGAAATTTATGGTTACTATAACTGAACCTCCTAATTCATAATCTGGATAGAAGGTTCAGTTTAATTTTATAGATGGATATGTATAAAAATCTTAAAAAACTTAGAAGAATTTAACAAATTGTTTGTTTCTTTTTAACATATATACACATATTACAGATAGGATTAATAGTATTATTGATAGAAAAAGTACCACAAGACTTGGATTTGAAAAGCTTGAACCTGGTTTATGCTTTATAACAAGTCCAAAAAGTGCCCATATCAGTGGTATTACAAGTCCTATATTTGGATTTTCTTTATAGACGTAAAATATAAGTGTCCAAGAGATTATCAGTAATACTAATGTTATAAAAAGTCCAAATATTCCAAATGGATTGTTTCCTTCTTTTACTAAAAGGGTGATGACATTAGTAAATGTTGAAAATAAAAGCCAACCTGCATGAAGTCCTGAAGGAATGGTGACAAAGATTTTGTATTTTTCACTAAATTTTTTATTTCTATCAATTGCTTTAACCAAGTGAACAAGGGTAACAGTATAAGCCATTATGGCTATAAGTGCTGGCATAATCAAATCATTATTCCAAGTTATAGTCCACAAAACATTACAAATAGAAGATCCTATAAAAATAGGTATGAGTTTATCATAATAAAATTCATCATCTGACATTGATAACTTTTTACCCAATGGCATGATTAAAAATAAGATCATACCAATATATATTATAACCCATATTGAAAAAACAAATGATGGTGGTGAAAGGAGGTTTGTATACATATTTGAGGTTTCTATTTGACTGTATTTAAACAAAATCCCCATATATGCCATATAATTTAGCATTATAACTAAGAGAAAACTAATCCAAGCTATAATATAGGCTCTATTTTTAAATTTTTTCTTCATTTTATTCTCCTTATTTTTCATAAATCAAAAATATAAACTTTATAATTATTGTAATATA
Organism: Anaerococcus porci; assembly: GCF_034090325.1. Lineage (NCBI taxonomy): Bacteria > Bacillati > Bacillota > Tissierellia > Tissierellales > Peptoniphilaceae > Anaerococcus > Anaerococcus porci. Next base: position 3,229 of record NZ_JAXDSU010000084.1, on the reverse strand, counting down.
TTTACCCAAAATCTTACCTATTGTAATAAAATATTCTTATATATTCTATGATATATCACATGAAACATTTGATATAAAATTATTGACTAGGAAGAAGTAAAATGTTATAATAATAAAAACGTTATCATAAAAGCCGGCTTTGATATGTTTTTACTAAAGTAATATAATCTCATAATCTGGATGAGAGTCTCTACAACTTACCGTAAATAAGTGGCTATTCTTTAGTTGATGTAAATCAATTTATATCTTAACTACTTAAGTTAGAAAAATATTATGAAGGAGGATCCGTATGGACTCAAAAACAAATGGTTTTCTAAGTAGGTTTTTTCATCTTGATGAAAATAATACTAATGTAAAGACAGAAGTTATCGCTGGTATCACAACATTTATTACTATTGCATATGTTTTGATCATTAACCCACAGGTTCTATCAAGCCCTTTTGAGATTATGGGAGATGGCCAAATGGCTGAAAAAATTTCAAATGGTGTTTTTATAGGAACATGTTTAGGTGCCTTTATTGGTACAATTCTTGTAGCTTTTTATGCTAAACTACCTTTTGCACAAGCCCCAGGTATGGGACTGTCAGCATTTTTCGCCTATACTACTATGCTTGGCATGGGATATAGTTACTCTCAAGCCTTAGTCATAGTATTCATATCAGGTATTTTATTTATAGTAATTACTGCCCTAGGTATAAGAGAGGCAATAATAAGGGCTATACCTGATTCAATTAAACTTGCAATGACACCTGGTATAGGATTATTTATAACTATAATTGGTCTTAAAAATGCAGGTCTTGTCGTAAGAAATGATGCAACTCTTGTTTCTCTAATTGACTTTGCCAATTGGAGAGGAGCAGATGGTAATATTGAGATGATTCTAGGAGCAGTTCTTGCCCTTATAGGACTTTGCATTATAGCAATCCTTACATATAAAAATGTAAAAGGAGCAATCCTTATATCAATAATATCATCAACTATAATTGGTATTCCAATGGGACTTACAAAGATTTCAAACCTTAGCTTAAATATAGGTCCAAAGCTTAGTGACTTTTTTGAAGTGTCATTTTTCAACCTTGATTTTGCAGGTCTTTTCCAAGGTCCAAATTTATGGTCTTCCATATTTACTGTAACCATGCTTGTTTTAAGCTTTTCTTTAGTAAATATGTTTGATTCACTTGGAACTCTACTTGCAGCAGCTAAACAATCTGGTTTAGTAGATAAAAATGGTGAAGTTATAAATCTTAAACAAGCTCTTATGAGTGATGCAATATCAACAGCAGCAGGAGCATTGGTTGGAACAAGTACAGTTACAACAGTAGTAGAATCATCAGCAGGTATTGCTGCAGGTGGTAGAACAGGACTTACTTCCTTAACTACAGCCTTACTCTTCTTACTATCAATAATCTTTGTCCCAATAATATCAATTATTCCAGCTCAAGCTACAGCTCCAGCTTTGATATTTGTTGGAGTACTTATGCTTGCTGGAATAAAAGAAGTTGACTTTGCTGATGTTACAAATGCTTTACCAGCATTTTGTACAATAGTGTTTATGCCATTTACCTACTCTATAGCAAATGGTATAGCCATAGGTTTAATAATCTATTGCATAGTTAAGGCTTTTACAGGACAAGCTAAAGAAATAAAACCACTTACCTTAATAATAGCACTAACCTTCGCTTTTAGGTATGCCTTTATAACACTCGGTTAGGAGAAAATATGAACAAATTTATCCTAAAAGGAAATATAATCTATAGCAAAAATGAAAATGAAATAAATTTTTACGAAGCTTCTTACCTAGTTGTAAAAGATGGTAAAAGCCAAGGAGTATATAATAGGATTCCTGAAGAATTTATAAATTATGAAATAATTGATTTCGAAGATAAGATAATAATGCCAGGTCTAGTTGATCTCCATATCCATGCCCCTCAATACAATTTTAGGGGTATGGGACTTGATTTAGAATTATTAGATTGGTTAAACACCTATACCTTTAAAGCTGAGGCAAAATTTAAAGACCTATCTTATGCTAAAAGATCCTATAAGAGATTTGTAGACTATATAAGAAGAGGACCTAATACAAGATTTGCAATTTTTGCAACTCTTCATCTTGATCCAACTATTATCCTAATGGATATGATGGAAGAGTCAGGTCTTGTTTCCTTTATAGGAAAGGTCAATATGGATAGAAATGGTGGAGCTGAATTGGAAGAAAAAGATGCTGATGAGTCAATAAAAACGACTATATCTTGGCTTGATAAAATAAAAGGAAAATATAAAAACACCTACCCTATTATTACTCCAAGATTTATCCCATCTTGTAGTGATGAGCTTTTGAATAAATTAAGAAAAGTTAAAAATGAATATAAACTTCCAATCCAATCTCACCTATCAGAAAACTTGGGTGAGATAGACTGGGTAAAAGACCTAGTACCTAAATCAGACTTCTATGGTGAAGCTTACGAACTTTTTGATCTTTTTGGCAAGGAAAATAAAACAATAATGGCCCATTGTGTTTATTCAAATGACAAAGAACAAAAACTAATGAAAGACAATGGTGTCTTTATAGCCCACTGCCCTGATTCAAATACCAACCTAACATCAGGTATAGCTCCAGCAGGGAAATATCTAAGAAACGGTCAAAAAATAGGACTTGGTTCAGATATAGCAGGAGGAGTTCATTCATCAATATTTAAGGCTATGGCAGATGCCATAAAAGTTTCAAAATTAAGATATAGACTAGTTGATGAAAGTATAAAACCCCTAAGTATAGAAGAAGCCTTCTATATGGCAACATTAGGAGGGGGAGAATTCTTTGGAAAAGTAGGTTCTTTTGAAAAAGACTACGAATTTGATGCTATAGTAATAGATGATTCCTATTTATTAGAAGAAGATGAACTCACACTCAGACAAAGACTTGAAAGGATAATATATATTTCTGAAGATAGAGATGTAGTTTCTAAGTTTGTAAGAGGGGAAAGATTATTTTAAAGAAAAATTTATTTTGTTTTGATATAACAAATAGATAATATTAAAAGTTCTTATAAGGACTGTTGCAAAATTATGAATTTCTAATGTTCTATCATTACAAGTTACTCATAGACAATTTGAAATAGCTAACGCTTAAGTAGGTCAAATTGTTGTGGGGAGCTTGTAATGATTTTGGAACGACTAATTCATTCTGCAATAGTCCTTTTTTATGTAAAAAATTAATTTGACAAAAACGATA
>NZ_JAXDSU010000052.1:0-2937 GCF_034090325.1 Anaerococcus porci | reverse complement strand
TTTAAACACCTTAGATGAAGGTTTTGAAGATGCTTTTTCCTATTTATCTAATGGAGTAATTCATAGCAGACTTAAATCAACCAATTGCTTAGAAAGATTAAACGAAGAAGTTAGAAGGAGAGAGAAAGTCGTTAGAATATTTCCTAATGAAGACTCAGCTATTAGACTAATAGGTGCAATCCTCATTGATATCAATGAGGATTGGATAACATCTTCTAAATTGTATATTAGAATGAAATAGTAAATATTGGACTAGGATAATTTACACAATATTATGGACTTGACTTTAGATTACTAGACTATCAAAAAAGTTTTTAAAATGATATACTATAGTTAGTTGATTAGTAACACTAGTGTATTGAAATATGAAAAAGGATGAAATATTTTTTAATTATAAACATGTGATGTAAAAATATATTGACATAATTAAAAAAGATGATAATATATAATTATAATCAATGAATAAGGATTAAATAGGAGGTTGATTTGAAAGTGTATGAACTAAGGGTTAGAACTTTCTTATTAAAAGATCTTAAGGGAGATCAATCTATTAAGAAAATTTCTCAATCTATTATTACTTATTTATCAAAAGACAGATATTTTCTAAATTATCATATTTCTAAATCTTATAAAAGCTATTGCCATGACAACTTATATCCTATAAGTAAATCATATAAGAAAAATGAAGTATATCAATTTAGAATAAGGTCTATTGATAAAGACTTGGTAAATTATTTCTTGAAAGGTTTTTCAGATTATAAGGATGAAATCTTTAAGAACCTTACAGTAGAGGTTAGGATAATTTCTAAATCTATTATTTCAAAGATATTTACTCTAAGTCCTGTTATATTAAAAAATGATTCGGGTTATTGGAGAAATAACATGTCTGTTGAGGATTTTGAAAAAAGAATTAATGACAATATTATAAAAAAATACAAATTCTTTGAAAATGACAAAATAAAAGAATTAAAGTTTTATAACAATATTAAATTTTTGAACTCTAGTCCAGTGCCATTTAAGTTTAAGGATATTACTTTATTAGGAGATAAGGTTGAATTAAATATTAATATGGATGAAAATAGTCAAAACTTAGCTTATCTTGCATTGGGTGTAACTTTTAGTGAAAATTCTACATATGGGGCAGGATTTTTAGGATACAAATACCTAGATTAAGACTAACTATATGAAGTCAAGGAGAAAATTAGAAAATATGTAAAATAATTTATGAATAGAAACGCTTTTAAAAACAATAAAAATAAGCATAGGAAATAAAGCTAGTTAATCTAGCTTAAAAAAATTAATTAATTTGTGATTCAAACTTACAGTTATCTTTAAGAAGTTTAAAAATAACTCTAATAAGCTTTCTAGCAGTATGGGTAAGTACAACATAATGATGTTTACATCAGAGCAATTATAACTATGATAGTTGATTCAAATGGGTAAGTACAACATAATGATGTTTACCCTCAGATTTCTTTTTCTGATAATATAAAGCAAAAGTTTCATCCCTCATAGCTACTAGCCTTGCAGCATTTAAAAGAGCCCACCTAAGATAAGGTGACCCTCGTTTAACCATAGACACACCTGTAGCAACAAACTTACCTGATTGGTGAGTACCAGGATCTAGACCAGCAAAAGCAAGGAGTTGACCATCATTATCAAACCTATTGATATCAACAATTTCAGCTAAAATAATAGAAGCTAAGGTATAAGAAATCCCAGGAATAGACATCAGTGGTGACTGAATCTTATCCATAATCATATTGATTTTATCCTCTAACTCTTTAATTTTAGAAGAATAGAAATCAATTAAATCAATAGTTTGGATAAGTTCAAAACTAATAGCATCAGAATCAGAACCAATAGAATTCTCTGCAGCTGTCTTTATACAAATAGCCTTATCCTTGCCATACTTACCCCTAGAATTAGACTTAAGAACATTAGTAAGTTTTGTAAGATGAGCATATGCAATGAGCTTTTTAGAAGGGAAACACTTAAGCATAGCTAAAGTAGACTTCTGATTAATAGAATATACACAAGACTCAAGCTCAGGAAAAATAATATTAACAATCCTAGAAATTGAAACCTTAAGCTTAGATAATTGCTCTTTAAGTCTAAATCTGTATCTAGTAAGTGACTTAAGCTCCAAAATATGATAAGATAAACCCAAGTGGGGTTTAGCATCACTGGCAGATAACATAAGAGCAATTAACTTAGCATCAATTTTATCAGTTTTAGTCTTTCTAAGCGTATGAGCTTTTCTGAAAAGATTAATTTGAAGTGGATTGAAGATAACAGGATTAAAACCATTCTCAACTAAGAAATTGATCAAGTTTAAAGAATAATGTCCAGTAGCTTCAAGCCCCACTTTTACATTATCAGAAGAATCAGGCAAAAAAGACAAAAGCAAATCAAAGCCACCCCTATTGTTATCAAAAGAAAAAGAATCTTTAATAACAGCTCCATTTGAATGACAAATATAGCAATCATGCTTATCCTTAGCAACATCGATACCAACTAAAATCATAAAATATCCTTTCAAATAAAATGGCTGTGATATCCACAAAAAACTATGTATCGTATCCTTGCTCGAGATAAAACGTCAAGCGTTATCTAACTCATAAACAAATAAACATAGAATTGTGGTTGTACCCTAAAAAAATAGTCAAAAGCTATAGGAGGAAACAACAATCCACAAGCCTATGATTATCATATAGTAAAAATGAAAATTGAACACTATTTACTATGTGTTCATTATACAAGGAGGAAATTATGAAATTTAAATTTGATGAAATACTTGAAAGACATGGAAAAGACGCTATGGCTGTTGATGGACTTGGAACAATACCTAATATGAGTCCTGATCTTCCAAAAGAAGGATTTGATGCAATTCCTATGTGGGTTGCTGATATGAATTTTGCTACAGCTCCTTCTATT
>NZ_JAXDSU010000100.1:0-53982 GCF_034090325.1 Anaerococcus porci | reverse complement strand
TTGAGATTATAGCTATGAACGTATTCTACACTATCCTTAATATTATCATAATTTATATTTATTCCTATATTTTTTAAGATTTAAGAATTGTTTTTAAAGTAATTTCTGTTATTCTTTTTTCTATATAATCGTAGTTTAAATAATTTTGATTTGAATTGAAAGAATCTCAAATAGTTATTTCTACTATATATAATAGAATTGGGAAGGTAAAAATAATATTGCTTTACTAGAAGTATTTATAATTTAGAAATGATAATTAGAGGTATAAATAATAGTAAAATTATTATTGAAATTAAATACTAAAAATATTGGGAAAGAGAACCAACTGTTTTAAGAATCAGACATAAGTTAATAATATTAGATAATGGTTCATGTAAAAATTGCTTTTTTAAAATTAATTAATTTTAGCAAATCATTACAATTTTTAAATTACTTATAGCTAGTTTATATTACAAATTAGTTTTCTTAGCTTGCTATATAGTTTTTAAGTTGTTTAGAATAGATTGTAATGATTTGCTAAAGATAGGAAATAATAATTTTTTAATAATTCCTATCTAATAAATTTAATAGTTTCGTATTCGCTTGCATCTTCTATGTCATATGATGATTTTTGCATGGATGCAGATAAAGCTAGTCCTACATTTGCAAAACATATAAGTAAGAATGTTCCTCCCGATGAGAAAAATGGTAAGGGAATTCCAGTAACAGGCATAAGGCCTATTGTCATTCCTACATTTTCAAATATATGGATAAAAAACATAGCTGAAATACCAGAAACTAATAGGCTCACAAAAGTATTTTTTGAATTTTTACTTATAGCTATAAACCTATAAATCATTATAGCAAAGGCTATTAGCATAAGTATTGCACCTATAAATCCAAGTTCTTCTGCAAGCACTGAGAAAATATAATCTGTTTCCTTTTCAGGGATATAACCATATTGAGCTTGGGTTCCTTTCATATATCCACGTCCTGTAAGCATACCACTTCCTATGGCTATTAAACCTTGTTGTTGTTGCCAACCACTACCAGATGTATCTCTTGATGGGTCCAAAAAGTCATGAATTCTATCGGCTCTATAGCCTTTAAGATTAAGTAATAAAATTAAAAATCCAACTATAGCGATGGCTAATAGAGCAATGATCCATTTCCATGAAAGTCCAGCCATAAAAAACATTACAGCTATAAAAAATATATAAACCATGGCTGTTCCAAAGTCAGGTTGTAATAATATTAAAATTACAGGAACTAGGGCAAAGGCCATACTTATAAGTAGACCACTTGGTTTATTTATATTTGATTTGTATTTATCAAAATAAGCTGCTAAAGCAAATATTATACCAACTTTAGTTACCTCAGATGGTTGAATTTGAATAGGACCGAGAATTAACCAAGAATTAGAACCCCACTCTTGTTCACCTTGTCCAAAAAGTATGGTTAATAGTAACAAAATTAAAGATATTACATAAACTGGCATCCATGCTTTTTTTATAACATCCATATCCATGGTGCATAATACAAATATAAGTATAAATCCCAATACAGTTGCAACTATTTGGCTTTTTATATTGCTAATCTTTCCAGAAAAAGCAGAATAAAGTATAAATAGTCCATATAAACTTAAAAAAGCCACACTTATAAATAGCAGCCAATCGAATCTTTTTAAATCTTTTTTCTTTAAATTAAACATTTAATCACTCCAATACTAGTAATAATTATATAATAAGCATCTTAAATCTTCAATCTTTATTTTTCCCAAAAGATAAGGGTATAATAAATTAAGAGGTGAGAATTATTTTAGAAAAAGAAGAAATTTCAAAAGTAATAGATATACTAAATCAACTTTATCCAAATCTTGATAAAAGTTTTCTAGATTTTACAACACCATTTGAACTCTTAGTAGCTACAATTCTATCAGCTCAATGTACCGATGTAAGAGTAAATAAAGTTACAAAATATATGTTTAAAATTGCTAATAAAGCAGAAGACTTTGCAAATATGAATATTAAAGATATTGAAGATTTGATAAAAACATGTGGACTTTATAAGAATAAAGCAAAAAATATTAAAAATGCATCTATAATGTTGTTAAGAGAATTTGATGGAAAAGTACCTGATACCATGGAAGATTTGATTAAACTTCCAGGAGTTGGTAGAAAAACAGCAAATGTTGTAATGGCAAATGCTTTTAATAAAGACACCATAGCAGTAGATACTCATGTACAAAGGGTTTCAAATAGGATAGGTCTTGCTAATAGTAAGAATGTGTTAAATACTGAAAAAGATTTGATGAAAAACTTACCAAAAGACAGATGGTCAATTTTACACCATCAGATTATAGCACATGGAAGAAAAATTTGTAAGGCTAGAAATCCACTTTGCCATGAATGTGATATAAGAGTTTTATGTGAGTACTATAAGGAGAAAAAATGATAAAATTATTTGCTATTGACTTAGATGGGACAACTTTAGATAATCAGTCAAGGCTTGATAATAAAGTTATAGAGGCTTTAAAAAAATTAGATGAAAATGGTATAAAATTCGTATTTACTTCTGGAAGAGCAAAGCCATCCGTAGATTATTTAACATATCTTACAGGTTTCGATAACCCAACTATAGCTAATAATGGAGCTATAGCATCTATAAATAGAGAAAACATAATATACGAAAATTATCTAACTTATAAAAATATAGAAAAGCTTATTGAATTTTGTGAAAATTATAAACTTTTGTATCAATTTTATGACCATGATACTTATTATTCTAATAGAGTATGTCCTGAAAGATTTAACCATCTAAAAAAGAGAAGTGATTATGGAATGAATTATCAGGTCAATTTTTCTTTTTCAGCAAATCCCTTAAATGAAATAAAAAACAGAAATAGTAATGTACTTAAATTTCAAATATTTCCAAAGGAATATAATAAATTAAGTAAAGATAGGATTATTGAAGAAATTAGAAAGTTCAATAAAAATCTTTATATAACATCATCAAATGATAAAGTTATAGAAATAATGCAAAAAAATGTAAGTAAATATCAAGCTATATGTGAAGTTTCAGATTATTTGGGTATAAATAGAGATGAAATAGCTGCAATTGGAGATCAAGATAATGATATACCAATGTTAAAGTTAGCGAAGCTTTCTTTTGCAGTTGAAAATGCTATAGATGAAGTAAAAGAAATTGCAGATGTAATTGTAGGATCTAATGATGAATTTGGTATTGTTGAAGCTATTGATATAGTAATAAAAAGTAATAAAGATGTTTAATATAGTATTGATTTCTCCACAACATCCTGGAAATGTTGGCAATATATCAAGAACTTGTGTACAGACTGATTCAACTCTTCATCTAATAAGACCATTTAAATTTGACCTATCAAATAAATCTTTAAGAAAAGCTGGCATTGACTATTGGGATGATTTGAAGCTAGTAATTCATAATAGTGTTGATGATTTTTTTGAATATGTAAAAGATAAAAATATATATTTTATCGAAACAGGAAGTAATAGGACTTATTGTGATATTTGCTTTAAAGTAGATGATTATCTAATCTTTGGCAGAGAAAAAGAAGGTATAGATCAAAAACTATTAGATGAACATAAGGATAAAATTTTTAGTATACCAATGACTAATAAGATAGATAGGTCATTAAATTTAGCTAATTCAGTTGCAATAGTTTTATATGAAGGATTAAGACAAAATAATTTTTTTAAATAATAGAGGTGAAATATGTTTGATGTAATAATAATTGGAGCAGGACCTGCAGGACTTACAGCAGGTCTTTACGCTGGTAGGGCTAAGCTTAAAACATTAATTTTAGAAAAAGATATAGCAGGTGGGCAAATTGCAACAACAGAGCATGTAGAAAACTATCCTGGTTCTGAAAAAGGAGCAGGAGGTCTTGCCATATCAGATAGGATGGAAGAGCAAGCAAGAGAGTTTTGTGAAATAAAATATAAAGAGGTTAAGAAAGTAGAACTTAAAGGTGAAGTTAAAAAAGTGTATACGACAGATGAAGTTTATGAAAGCAAGGTGGTTATTATCTCAACTGGGGCAAGTCATAGGAAATTGAATGTTCCAGGTGAAAAAGAATTTGCAAATCTTGGAGTTTCATACTGTTCAACCTGCGATGGTCCATTTTATCAAGGTTTAGATATATTTGTAATTGGTGGAGGTGAGGCAGCACTAGAGGAAGCACTCTACCTTACTAAATTTGGCAAGTCTGTAAATATAATTCATAGAAGAGAAGGTTTTAGAGCAAGTCAAACTGTAGTTGATAGATGCAAGGAAAATGAAAAAATCAATTTCTTATTAAATTATACAGTTGAAGAGATAAAAGGCGAAAGTGAAGTAAATGAACTTATACTAAAAAATACTCAAACAAATGAATTAAAAACAATAAAAAATGATGATAATAGTCCATTTGGGGTATTTATATATATAGGTAATATACCACAAACTGATTTATTTAAAGATCAAATTGAACTTATAGATGGCTATATTCCTACAGATGAGGACATGAAAACTAATTTAAAGGGAGTTTTTGCTATTGGTGATACCAGAGTTAAAAAAATAAGACAAATGGTAACAGCAACAAGTGATGGATGTATAGCTAGCGAGATGGCTAATAAATATATCGATAATGGTGAGTGGTAATATACACTTGACAAAAAATCGTCAATTAGTAAAATAATTATTGTAAAGCACATTGAAAAAGCACTTAGGAGGAAATAATGACAACAAAAGTAGCTATTAATGGATTTGGAAGAATAGGACGTCTTACACTTAGAAGAATTGCTGAAGTTGAAGACAATATAGAAGTAGTAGCAATCAATGATCTTATTGATAAAAAAGGCTTATTATATGCATTTAAATATGATACTGCTCAAGGAAGATTCAACGGGGAAGCTGAACTTACAGATGATGGATTTAAAATAAATGGAAAAGATATAAAAGTATTTGCTGAAAGAAATCCAGAAGACCTTCCATGGAAAGACTTAGATGTTGATATAGTACTTGAATGTACAGGATTCTTTACAGAAAAAGAAAAAGCAGAAGCTCATATTAAAGCAGGAGCAAAGAAAGTGTTAATTTCAGCACCAGGTAAAGGTGATATGAAAACAATAGTTTATGGTGTTAACCATGAAACACTTGATGGATCAGAAACAGTGGTTTCAGGTGCTTCATGTACAACAAACTGTTTGGCACCAATGGTTAATGTATTGGTAAAAGAATTTGGTTTTGTATCAGGACAAATGTCAACAATCCATGCTTATACAGCTACTCAAGCTATCCAAGATACTCCAGCTAGTAAAAAAGACCTTAGAGGTGGAAGAGCAGCAGCTCAAAATACAATTCCAGCATCAACAGGTGCAGCTAAAGCGGTTGGTAAAGTACTTCCAGAAGTAGAAGGAAAAATAGATGGATCAGCTCTAAGAGTTCCAACAATAACAGGTTCTATTACAGAACTTTACTCAGTACTTGAAAATAAAGTTACTGTGGAAGATGTTAATGCTGCAATGAAAAAATATGAATCAGATGCTTTTGCTTACACAGAAGATGATATAGTATCAAGTGATATTGTTGGATATCCAGCAGGAAGTGTATTTGATTCACAATTAACCAAAATAGTTGAAGGTACAGATGGAACACAAGTTGTTAAAACTGTAGCATGGTATGATAACGAAATGGGATATGTATCTAACCTAGTTAGAACACTAGATTACTTGGCAAATCTTTAAGATTTTAATTGGCGGGATATAGTCTCGCCTTTTTTTAGAGGTGAATAATGAATAAAAAAACAGTAAAAGATTTAAATGTATCTGGAAAAAAGGTGTTAGTTAGAGTTGACTTTAATGTTCCTTTATCAAAGGAAGAAAAGGGAGTTATAGCTGATGATGCTAGAATAAGAGCGGCTCTACCTACTATTGATTACCTATCAGAAAATGGTGCAAAGGTAATATTAATTAGTCATTTAGGAAGACCAAAGGGAGAAGCTAATCCAGAATTTACTTTAAAACCAGTAGCAGATTGGCTTAAGAATAAGTATGGAGAAAAGTTCCATTTTATACCATCACCTAGGGTAATTGATCAAAATGTAAAAGATAAGGTAAATGAATTAAAAGATGGTGAGATTGCTCTCTTAGAAAATACAAGATTTAGACCAGAAGAAACCAAAAATGGTGAAGAATTTGCAAAAGAACTTTCTGAAATTTCTAATTTATATGTAAATGATGCTTTTGGTACAAGTCATAGAGCTCATGCATCCAATGTCGGAGTTGCAAGTATACTTCCATCTGCAGTTGGACTATTAATTGAAAAAGAAATAGATGTTATGGGTAAGGCTCTTGAAACACCAGAACATCCTTTTGTTTCAATTTTAGGTGGAGCAAAAGTATCAGATAAAATTGGTGTTATAGAAAATCTTATAACAAAAGTAGATACAATTCTAATTGGAGGAGGAATGGCTTATACTTTCCTTAAAGCACAAGGAAAAGAGATTGGTAAGTCATTACTTGAAGAAGATAAGATGGATTTATCTCTTGAGCTAATCAAAAAAGCTAAGAATAAAGGAGTTGAAATACTTCTACCTATAGATGTAGTTATTGCTGATGAAATAAAATCAGGTGTTGAGACTGCAATAGTTGATATTGATAATATTCCAGAAGATAAGGAAGCTTTGGATATAGGTCCAAAAACAATAGAACTTTTTGCAAGTAAAATTAAAGATGCAAAAACAGTTGTTTGGAATGGACCAATGGGAGTTTTTGAAATAAAAGAGTTCTCAAATGGTACAAATGAAGTTGCTAAAGCTTTAGCTGACTCAGATGCTGTGACTATAGTAGGTGGTGGAGATAGTGCCCTTGCTATTGAGAAAGCTGGATTTAAGGATAAAATAACACATGTATCAACTGGTGGTGGAGCAAGTCTTGAATTCTTGGAAGGAAAGACTCTACCAGGTATTGCTTGTATTGATGAAAAATAAGGAGTAGATATGCGTACACCTGTAATAATAGGAAATTGGAAAATGAATTTAGCTCCTAGTGAAGCAAAAGCTTTGTTAAGAGAGCTTAGAGAATTAGACCTTGATCAAAGTGTTGAAAAGGGAGTTTGTGTACCAGCTATAGATTTATTAATAGCTGAAGATATTTTAAAAGACAGTGATATTAAGTTTGGTGCTCAAAATATGTACTTTGAAGAAAGTGGTGCTTATACAGGAGAAATTTCTCCAACTATGCTTAATGATATTAAAGCAGATTATGTTATATTAGGTCATTCCGAAAGAAGAGAGTACTTTAAGGAAGATGATGAATTAATTAATAAAAAAGTCTTATCAGCACTTGAGCATGATATAATTCCAATTCTTTGTGTAGGTGAAACTTTAGAAGAAAGAGAATCTAATAAAGAAGAAGAAAAAGTAAGAAATCAATTAGAAAAAGATTTAAAAGATGTTAAAGATTCTGATATAGAAAAGGTAATTATTGCCTATGAACCAATTTGGGCTATAGGAACTGGAAAAACTGCATCATCAGATGATGCTGACTGTATGTGTAAGTTTATTAGAGACTATATAAAAAAGGTCTATGGTGAAGATTATAGCGAAAAAATTAGGATTCAATATGGTGGATCTATGAAGCCTAAAAATGTCAAAGAACTTTTAGCTAAAGAAAATATAGACGGTGGACTTATAGGTGGAGCAAGCCTTAAAGCAAGTGACTTTGAGCAATTAATAAATTATAAAAAATAATAAATAATAAGGAGAAATATAATGAGTGTAATTTCAAGTGTATATGCAAGACAAATTCTTGATTCAAGAGGAAATCCAACAGTAGAAGTTGAAGTTGTTACAGAAGATGGTGGATTTGGTAGAGCAAGTGTTCCATCTGGAGCATCAACTGGTGAATGGGAAGCTGTTGAGCTTAGAGATGGTGACAAAGATTACTATCTTGGAAAATCTGTCCTTCAAGCAGTTAAAAATGTAAATGAGATAATTGCTGAAGAATTAGAATTCACATATGATGTATCAGATCAAGTTGGTATTGATAAAGCAATGATTGAACTTGATGGAACTGAAAATAAGGGTAAACTAGGTGCTAACGCAATCCTTGGCGTATCTCTTGCAGTAGCTAAGGCTGCAGCTGATGAAATTGGCGTTCCTTTATATAACTATCTTGGGGGAACAAATGCTAAACTTCTTCCAACACCAATGATGAATATCCTAAATGGTGGAGAGCACGCAGATAATTCTGTTGATATTCAAGAGTTTATGATTTTCCCACTAGGTGCAGAAAGTTTCTCACACGCTCTTCAAATGGGTACAGAAGTATTTCATAGTCTTAAAAATGTACTATCATCAAAAGGATATAATACATCAGTAGGAGATGAGGGTGGATTTGCTCCAAATCTTAAATCAAATGAGGAAGCTTTAGAAATTATATGTGAAGCTATTAAGGCTGCAGGATATGAACCAGGAAAAGATGTTTATATAGCTATGGACTGTGCATCTAGTGAATTCTATAATAAAGAAGATGGTAAATATCACCTTAATGGAGAGGGAACAGTTAAAACTGAAGATGAAATGATTGATTGGTTAGAAGAATTAGTTGGCAAATATCCAATTATCTCAATTGAAGATGGTCTTGATGAAAATGACTGGGAAGGTTGGAAAAAACTTACTGATAGACTTGGAAATAAGGTTCAATTAGTAGGAGATGACTTATTTGTAACAAACACTAAAAAACTTGAAAAAGGAATTAAAGAAGGTGTTGCAAATTCAATTCTTATAAAAGTTAATCAAATAGGTTCTCTAACAGAAACTCTAAATGCTATTGAAATGGCTAAAGAAGCTGGCTATACAGCAATAGTATCACATAGATCTGGTGAAACAGAAGATACAACAATATCAGATTTAGTAGTTGCTGTGAATGCAGGTCAAATTAAAACTGGTGCACCTTCAAGAACTGACAGGGTTGCTAAATACAATCAATTATTAAGGATTGAAGATGAACTATTTGATACAGCACAATTTAAAGGTTTAAAGGCGTTTTACAATATCAATAAATAGTTAAAAAATATAGATAGAGGGGTAAATATATACAAAACCCCTCTTTTTATTGATATATATAATAATTTATGTTATCATTATATAGTATGAAAATGGAGGTGTCTTATGACAACAGTATTATCAATCTTATTGATGATTGCTTCTCTTGTACTAGTTATTGCTGTAACTCTGCAAGAACCAAAAACTGATGGACTTGGAACATTAGCTGGACAAGAAACTAATGTGTTTGGTAGAAGCGCACATAGATCAAAGAATGAAATGTTAGATAAAGTTGTAATAGCTGCAGGTATTGTATTATTTGTATTGAGTATAGTACTTTTAGCAATAAACTAAGGGGTTGAGTATAACTATAATTTGCCAAGCAAGTTAATAGGCTATACTAGCCTCTTTTTTAATAGGAGTAAAAATGAATTTCAAGGATTTAATTTTAAATATAGTAAATGGTGAAAATTATAGACCTATGACAATGAAACATATGTTAAAGTTTCTAGATTGTGATAAGTATATAAGAAAAGATGTAGTAAAAGAAATTCAAAAATTACATAAAGAAGGAGAACTCAATATTACAAAAAAGGGAAAGATTATGCCTTTAAGCAAGGAAGATAAGGCACTTATAGGTATAATTTCTACAGCTCAGGGCGGCTATGGATTCTTTATATCTGATGATGAAGACTTTGATGATGTTTTTATTTCTAATGCTAATCTTAATAAAGCTATAAATGGTGACAGAGTTAAAATAAAAATCTTAAAAGAAAAAGAATATGGAAAGAATGCTGAAGGTGTAGTTGTTGATATCTTAGAAAGAAAACAAAATAAGATAGTTGGACTTTATCAAAAAAATAAGAAATTTGGATTTGTTATAGCTGATGATAAGAGTATATTTGATGATATTTATATAGATAATGAAGACTCAAAAAACGCAAAAAATAATGATAAGGTAGTAGTAAAGATATTAAGATACCCTGAACATGGTAATCCAGAAGGAAAAATTACTGAAGTATTAGGCAACAAAGATGATGCAAATATAGATGTATTGTCTATAGTAAGAAGCCATGGGATAAAAGATAATTTTTCAAAAAAGGCAAAAAGTGAATGTTTATACATAAAAAAGGAAATTACTGATAAAGATATAGAAGATAGGATGGATTTTAGAAAGCTTTTTACGGTAACTATAGATGGTAGAGATTCTAAGGACTTTGATGATGCAATCTCAATTGAAATAGATAAAGATGATTATATACTCTATGTTCATATAGCTGATGTAAGTCACTATGTTAAAGAATCTACTGCAATTGATAAGGATGCTTATGAAAGAGGTAATTCAACTTATTTATTTAATATAGTTATACCAATGCTTCCTGAGGTTTTATCAAATGGTATATGTTCACTTAACCCAAATGAAGATAGGCTTGCTGTAAGTATTAAAATGAGAATCGACAAGAATGGAAATGTTATAGAAAATGATTTTTATAAATCTGTAATAAAATCAGACTATAGACTTATTTATGATGATGTAAATGCTCTCTTAGATGAAAATGATCAATCAGTTTATAATGATAAATTAACTATTGAAAAATTAAACTTGTTTAAAAAACTATATAAAATATTAAAGGATAAAAGAAGCAAAAGAGGATCAATTGATTTTAACTTTACAGAAAGTCAAATTGATGTGTCAGAAGATGGAGAAGTTTTAAATATATCTCGTTATGAAAGAGGTACTGGAAATAAGATGATTGAAGAGTTTATGATTGCTTCTAATGAAACTGTAGCAAGTTTATTTGCTTATATGGACTTTCCATCAATTTATAGAATTCATGAAAAACCAAAAGAAGAAAAAGTAGAGTCATTTAATAAAATTTTAAATACTCTTGGGCACAATATTAAGGGAAATAGCCTCCACTCAAAAGATTTCCAAGAAATCTTAAAAGAAGTAAAGGGTGAAGATGATGAAGGCTTAATAAATATTTTGATGTTAAGAACCATGCAAAAAGCCAAATATACAAATTATAGGGATATTCATTTTGGACTTGCAACAAAATTTTACACCCATTTTACATCACCTATTAGAAGATATCCAGATTTAATAGTCCATAGACTTATAAAACTTTATATAGAAAATAAACTTACAAAGCTTAACCAATCTAAATTAAGTAAGGATTTAGGTAAGAAGGCTGAACATTTATCAATTACTGAAAGAAATAGTGAAGAATGTGAAAGAGATGTAGAAGACTTAAACAAATGTAAGTATATGAAAAAATATATTGGGAAGGAATTTGAAGGTATAATTTCATCAATTACAGATTTTGGAATATTTATAGAGCTTGAAAATACTGTTGAGGGTTTATTTATGTATAAATTTTCCGAAGATAGATTCGAGTATATTGAAGATATGATGTATACTGTAAATACTGATAATAATAAAAGATATAAGATTGGAGATAGAGTAAGGATTTGTGTTATTAATGTAGATATTGAAAAAAGAAATATAGATTTTGATTTATTGGAGGAATAAGTGAAAGTAATTGCTAATAATAAAAAAGCAAAACATGATTATTTTTTAGAGGAAAAATATGAGGCAGGAATTGAACTTAAGGGAAATGAAGTAAAGAGTATTAAGGAAGGAAAAGTATCAATAAAAGAATCCCATGTAGGTGAGTATAAAGGTGAGATGTATATATACAATATGAATGTAACTCCTTATAAACAATCTTATGATAAAAATATAGACCCTATTAGGACAAGAAAACTTTTACTTCATAAAAAAGAAATTAATAAGTTAATAGGTAAGGTATCACAAGCAGGCTATACTATTGTTATAACAAAGATTTATTTAAAAGATGGTCTTATAAAAGCGGAAGTGGCTTTAGCAAAAGGGAAAAAGGTATTTGATAAGAGAGAAACTATTAAGAGAAAAGATGCAGATAGAAAAATTGAAAGAGCGTTAAAAAATTATTGATATGGCCTATATAGAATTAAAAAATGTGTATAAATATTTTAATGTAGCTGGAAATAAGATAATTGCAAATGATAATATTAACTTATCCATAGACAAAGGTCAGCTTGTAATAATAGTTGGAGCAAGTGGTGCAGGTAAAACAACCCTTTTAAACCTTATAGGAGGAATGGATAAGTTAAGTGAAGGGGAAATTATAGTTGATGATAAAAACTTATCGGATATGAATGAAAAAGAGCTTACAAAATATAGAAGAGATGATGTTGGGTTTGTTTTTCAATTTTATAATCTTATACCAAATCTTACAAGTATAGAAAATGTAGAACTTGCATCAGAGATTGCAAAAGATAATATGGATGCTTATAAAGCTCTTGATGAGGTGGGACTTTCAAATAGAAAAGACTCTTTTCCTTCTCAGCTTTCTGGAGGAGAACAACAAAGAGTTGCTATTGCAAGGGCTATTGCTAAAAGCCCTAAACTTTTACTTTGTGATGAGCCTACAGGAGCTCTTGATTATAGAACAGGTAAGTCTATACTAAAATTATTACAAGATACAGCCAAGAATCTAAATACTACTGTAATTATAATAACACACAATACAGCTATAAAAGATATTGCTGATAAGGTATTTGAACTTAAAGATGGTAAAATAGTAAATGAGTATGAAAATAAAAATCCTGAAAATGTAGAAAATATTGAGTGGTAAAATGAGAAAAAGTAATTATTATAAAAGTATATTTAGGGATATGAAAAATACCAAGGGTAAGATTTTTTCTATCTTTATAATGATAATGCTTGCCTCAATGATTGTAGTAGCTTTATTTCTAACAGGACCTACTATGAGAAACACCTTAAATAATACTTTAAAAAATGCTAATCATCCAGATATGATTATAAGCTCAACTTATGGACTTAAAGATGAAGATAAAGTAATTATAGAAAAAGACAAGGGTATTGAGAATGTATCCTACCAAAAAGGAACAGACCTATATTATAAAGACTTACTATTAAGTATAGATTCTAAAGATGAAACTTTCCCAAAATATAATATAAAAAAAGGTAGGGACTTAAAAAACAATAATGAAATAATCATTGATGAAGTATTGAAAGATGAGTTTAAAATTGGAGATACTATAGAATTTGATGAATCTTTAAATAAAAATATTGATGATAAATTAAAAAATAAAAAATTTAAAATAGTGGGCTTTGCCAATTCGACAGAAAATCTCATGAATGATATACGAGATTATTCAATTGAAGGCAAAAAAATGGTAGATGGCTTTGCTATAATATCTTATGATAATTTTAAAACAGATGATATAAAAAAAGCAAATATACTATATAAAGATACCAAAAATCTTCATAAATTTGATGAAACTTACATATCATATGTTGACAAAAAGAAGAAAGATTTAGAAGATGACTTTAAGTATAGGCCAAGTGAAGTTTTAAAAAAACTTAAAGATGAAAGTAATAAAAAATTAGATGAGAACGAAAAAGAATTAGATGATGCGAAAAAAAAGCTTGGTGATGAGCAAGAGAAACTCTACAATGCTAATGAAAAATTACTTAATGGTATAAATAAATACTATGCCAATGAAAAAGAATTTCAAAATAAAATTACTGAATCTGAAGAAAAGCTTAAATTATCAAAGGTTAAAATTGACAATGGATATATTAAGCTCGATAAGGCAAAGAAGCAATATGAGAGTGGTTTAAATGAATATAATACTAAATTTAGTAATGCAGAAAAAAGACTTAAAGATTTAGAGCTTGAAATTAATAAGGCTTACAAAATAATTAATGACAGTAGTAAGGAAATTGAAGAAGGTAAAAATAAAATTGAAAGCTCTTTTAAATCCCAAAAGGATAAATTAGTTGAACTTAATAACAATAAAAGTAAACTTGAACTTGAAATTTCAAAAATCAATGAAAGTAAAAAATCTATAGAAGAAAATATTAAAATTATTGAAAAAAAAATAGAAAATTTAGATGATAGTGAAGAGAATAAAGAAGAGATTGATAAGTTAAGTAAATCCAGAGAAGATCTCTCAAATAAGTTTAATGAATTAGATTCGAAAAATAAAGAGCTTATAGAAAAAAAAGAAGAAATAGATTTGTCTTTTAAGGAATTTAAAAATAAGTATGATTTAGCCTATAATGAAGCTATGGCTCCAATTTTAGAAAAAGAAGATGTACTTAATAAGAAAAAAAATAATTTAGGTAAAAAAAATACTATCTTACAAGAATCTATTAGAAAAATAAATATCGAGAAAGATAGTGCAAGAAATAAGTTAAATGAATCTAAATCCATGATAGCTTCTAATGAAGCAAGTTTAAATGAAGCTTTAAATCTTTATAATTTATCTTACGAAAGGTTTAAAAATGAAAAAGAAAATGGAAGATTTAAACTTGATAAAGCATATGAAGAACTTTTAGAAAATCAAAGAAAATTAGAAGAAACCAATAAAAAATTTTTCGAAGAAAAAGATAAATCATTAAAGAAAATTAACGATGGTTATGATGAAATTGAGGATGCTAGAGAAAATCTTGTAAGACTTCCAGATCCAAAATATAGTATAGGGAATATATTATCAAATAAAGCTATTGACACTTACTATAAGAATTCTAAGAACATGGATGAACTTTCTAAAGTATTTCCAACATTTTTCTATTTTATAGCTCTTTTAGTATCATTGACTACAATAAAAAGATATATTGAAGAACAAAGAATTCAAAATGGTACTTTGAAATCTCTAGGATATGCTAATAAGGATATCGCAAATAAATTTTATATATATGCACTTTCACCTACTATATTGGGATCAATAATAGGGGTTATTTTAGGAAAGTATCTAATAAGTAAGATTATATTTAAGGCTTATTCATCAGGATTTGATATATTTGAGATGGATTTTCCTAATAGTTTTTTACTTGTTGTTACAACTATTATCCTTTCTATAATTCTTATAACGCTTACTGTATTTTTTACATCAAACAGTGAGGTAAAAGAACAAACTGCAGACTTACTAAGGCCAAAACCACCAAGGGGTGGATCAAGGATATTTCTAGAAAAAATTGACTTTTTATGGAAAAGATTGTCTTTTATGACAAAAATTACTTTTAGAAATTTATTTAGATATAAGTCACGTATGCTGATGACAATTTTTGGTATTGGAGGATGTACTGCCTTGTTATTTTTTGGATTTGCAATGACAGACTCTATAAAAGATACATCAAATATCCAAAGACAAGAAATTAGCAAATATGATTATATAAATATATTTGATAATAGAGCTGATGTAAAAGATAAAAATGAATATGAAGATATAATAAATGGTGAGATGACAAAAAGAATCTATTATAAGAGTGTAGAAATTGATCTTAAAGATGATATCAAAGCTAATTTAATAGTCTTTGAAAATCAAGATAGGCTTAATGAATTTATTGATATAAGAGATAAATCCAAAAATCCTATTAAGTTATGTGAAGATTCTTTGGTAGTAACTACAAATCTTTATAATAAACTTAATGAAAAAGACGAGCTTAAGTTTTTAGACAAAAAAGTTAAAATTAAAGATGTGGCAGAAAATTATATAGATGATTATATCTATATGTCAAAAGAAGCTTATGAAAATAATTTTAATGATAAATTAGAATTTAATGCTGATATAATAAATACAGAAAATAAAGGTTTGAAAGATAAAATATTAAAAAATAAAGCTAGTCTATCACTAATTGAACCTAATAAATCATATGAAACAATTGATTCATTGATGGCAAATCTTAACTTGGTTATAGGAATAATCACTCTGGTTTCTGCAATATTGGCCATAGTTGTTTTATATAATCTTACCAATATAAATGTTAGTGAAAGAAAAAAGGAACTAGCAACAACAAAAGTTTTAGGATTTTTCCCAAGAGAGACGACAGCTTATATATATAGAGAAACTTATATTTTAACAATTTTAGGAATAATGTTAGGCTATATATTAGGATATATTATGCTAAAGTATGTACTTTTAGTTGTAGCACCTGATGGTATATATTTATCAGCAAAAACACATCCACTATCTTATATAATATCAGCTATAGTAACCTTATTTATTTCATTTATTATAATGATAATCGTCCATTTAAGATTGAAAAAGATAAATATGGCTGAAGCCATGAAGGCAGGAGAATAAAGCAGTTTAGTCTGCTTTATTTTATTGTGATATAATAGAAAAAGGTGATTAGTATGAAGATAATATTTTTAAGACATGGTCTTACTGAATCAAATAAGAGTAAGAGATTTTCTACAGAAGATACGAAAATATCTAAAGATGCTTATAAAGATCTTGATAAAAGTAAGTTTAATTTAAGAGATTATAATGTAGATAAGGTATACACATCCAAGCTATTGAGAAGCAAAGAAACTGCAGAATATTTAGGCTTTAATGAGTATACAGAAGATAAAAGATTAAATGAAATGGATTTTGGTGACTTTAAGGGAAAAAGGATTTCTGACACTTTAATAGAATACGAAAACTTTTATAAGGAAAGGAAATTAAATCCATATGATATAAGATATCCTGGAGGAGAGAGCGTAAAAGATCTTATAAAAAGGCTTGATGATTTTATTGAAGATAAAAAAACATCTCATAATACAATACTTTGTGTAAGTCATGGCATAGCAATAAGGGCAGCTATTTTTACAATATTGAATGATTTATCAAATTTTGAAAATTTTTGGATTGATAATGGCTCATTAACTATTATTAATATTGAAAATAACAAAAAAATTCTAGAGTGTGTAAATAAGATATGAAATTTATTAATTTATCAGATGTACATCTATCAGATAGTTTTGATTTTGAAAGCTCATATTCTAATATAATTAGAAGAAGTAAATGGGATAGTTTTAAGGACATATTAGAAAGTAATAAGGATGTAGATTTTGCCCTTATTTCTGGGGATCTTTATGAGCGAGATTATTTTATGTCTAAAGATTATGACAGATTGTTTAGGATAATAGAAAATTTTGGTAAAAATATTTATTATGTTACAGGAAATCATGACTATATAGATAGAAAAAATGATTTTTTCTTTGAAAATAAACCTCAAAACTTATATATATTTGGGAGTGAAAGAATTGAGTTTTATGAATATAAAAATGTAAGGATATATGGAATATCTTATGATGATAGGATATTTTCAAAAAGATTTAATTATAGTATAAATCTAAATAAGAATTATTATAATATAGGTATATTTCATGGCGAAATTACTAATATTAACTCAACTTATTTAAGTCTTGATTTAGAAAGACTTAAAAAAATAGGATTCAACTATGTAGGGTTAGGTCACATTCACAAAAAAACAAACTTTAATAATAATATTTACTACGTAGGAAGTATAGAGCCTCAATCTTTTAAGGACAAAGGAAAATTTGGATATATTAAGTATGATAATGGAGATTTTTTCTTTAAAGAATCTTCTAAGCTTGAATTTTTAGAATTAAATGAAGATCTATCAGACTATAGAAATATGGACCATATGATAGATTCTATAAGAGATATGTTTAAAGGGGATTATGTTTTTTTGAGATTAAAACTTGATAATTATGATTTATTTGATATTAATGAAAAAAAATTAAGAAAAGAACTTGATTTAATTTATATTGAACTTGTTTACAAAAAATCATTATCATATTATAATGATTTAATTAAAAAATATCCAAATACAATATTGCAGGATTTCTATGATTCTTTGTTAAGTCTTGATGAAGATGAAAAAGTAAAAGAAAGAGCATTAGAAATAGGTATAGATGCAATACTTAGGAGTAGAGATGTCTAATTTATATATAAAAGAAATCAACTTATTATCTTTTGGACATTTTCAAAATAAAAATATAAAATTCAATGAAGGATTTAACCTAATTTATGGAGAAAATGAAAGTGGTAAATCTACAATTCTTGACTTTATAGAGGGTGTTTTTTATGGATTTGACCAAGGTAAAAATAAGATTAATTTTTCATATAAAAGAGAAAAATACAGACCAATTGGTTCTTTTAAATATATGGGTTCATTAATTCTTTCGAAAAATAATAAGGATTATAGAGTAGATAGAAATTTTGATGATGGAAGCTATAAGATATATGATTTAAAAGAAAATATAGAGATAGAAAATAAAAAATCAAGACTAAATTATCCGGGTGAGTATTTCTTAAATATTAGTTATAGTATTTATCGAAATATAATAAATAATCAACAATTACAAGATATTGATCAAGATTCTAAAAAAAAGATTATAGATTTTTTAAAAAATCCATCATCGGATTTAGAATTTTCATCCCTAAAAGCAAAAGAAAATATAGAGGACAGAATTAATAAGCTCGGAAGTAAAAGAGCTTATACAAAACCCTATGCAAAAAATCTTAAACTTTTAGAAAATAAAAATGATGCGCTTAGACGTATAAATAAGTTAAATGACCAATATTATAATGATTTATTAAAATTAAAAAATCAAAGGCATAAAATTATACAATTTTTAGAAAAAATCAAAGAATTAAAAAATGAAAGAGATCAGTATAGGAAAGCAAAAGCTAATAGTAATTACTTAGAAGAGAAAGCAAGAAAAGAATCTTTAAATATTATTGAGAGAAAACTTAAAGATTACAGTGAGTTTTATGATATTGATAGGATTTATTTTGAAAAGTTGGATGAACTCTTAGATGAAAGTAAAGACTTTTATAAGAATAATAAAAGTCGTGATATTAAATTTCTTTATTTTATTATAATTTTAATGATTACAATTTTTATTATCTTAAAAAGAGCTTATATTATATTAGCCTTTATTATACCAATAATTTATTTTTTATATAAAAAGGTTAAAAATGATTATAAAAAAAGAAATAATCTAATTAATTTAAATATTAGAATAAATAATGAATTATTAAAAGTTGGGGCCAAAAACAAATATCAATACGAAAAAAAGAAAGAAAAATTTATAGAGTATGAAAAATTAAAAATTGAAAAAGAAAAGATAATAGAGATTCTTAATATTCTTGATAAGCAAGAGAAATATGATAAAGAAATAGATATTAACTATAAAAAAAATATAGATATTTTAAAAATTGATAAAGAAATTGAAGAAAATGAAAATGAGCTTAATAAACTTAGGGATTTAAATTTAAAACTTGAAAAGAAATTAGCACTTGTTGAAGATGAATTAGGAAAGAAAAATGATCTTATTGAAGATATAAAAGCTATTAAGAGAAAGCTTGATGAAATAGAACTCGAATTAAGAGCATCCAATTTAGCGATAAAACTTATAGAATCTAATAAAGATAAGTTAGGGAAAAATAAAATAAAGCTTGAAAATAAGATTTCAAAGTTAATAGCTGATATATCTAATTGTAAGTATAAAGATTTATCCTATGATGATAAACTAAATCCATTAATAAGGACAAAAAATAATGAATTTATTGATCTAAATAAATTATCAGTAGGTTTTTTTGATCAGATTAATTTCGCTTTAAGACTAAGTCTTACTGAAAATTTATATAATAATATGTTTTTGATTTTCGATGATGCTTTTATTAATTATGATAGTTTTAGACTTAGAATGGCCTTGTTACATTTATTAGATATTTCTAATAACTTTCAAATTATTTACTTTTCATGTCATAAAAGAGAAGAGGATATACTTAAAGCAGAGGGAATTGATATAGATATAAAATACATGGAGAAAATATGATTTATGCACTAGCAGATTTACATCTTGATTACACGGAAGAGAAGTCTATGGAAATTTTTGGCGAAGCTTGGGATGGATATCAAGAAAAAATATTTAAAAATTGGCAAAATATTATAAATGATGAGGATTCAGTTTTGATAGCTGGAGATATTTCCTGGGCTATGACAGAAAAAAATGCTTATAATGATCTTAAGAGAATAGATAATTTGAAGGGAAAAAAAATCCTTCTTAAAGGAAATCACGATTATTGGCGGCAGTCATTAAAAAAGTTAAATGATTTAAATCTTAGAAGTATAAGTTTTTTACAAAATAATTCTTTTGAAGTCGAAGGATATGATATAT
Source organism: Anaerococcus porci (assembly GCF_034090325.1). Lineage (NCBI taxonomy): Bacteria > Bacillati > Bacillota > Tissierellia > Tissierellales > Peptoniphilaceae > Anaerococcus > Anaerococcus porci. The sequence continues at coordinate 33,879 of NZ_JAXDSU010000100.1, read as the reverse complement.
GTGGAACAAGAGGTTGGATTAGTAGAGATTTTAAAGACTTTGATGAACATGACGAAAAAATTTTTAAAAGAGAACTTCAGAGATTAAGGAATTCATTAGAATATAATAAGAAAGGAAATAAGAAAATTGTAATGCTTCATTACCCACCATTAAATTCAGACAAATCTTTAAATGAATTTTTTAGAATTTGTAAGGGTTATAAGGTAGAATCAATAGTGTATGGACATCTTCATGGACCAGGACATAAACAAATTGTTGAAGGAATATTTGATGGCATTAAGCTTAAATGTATTTCTGGAGATTATGTAGATTTTAAAGCAGAGAGGATAAGTTTAAATGGATCGTGAATTAGAATTAAAAATTTTAAATATTGACTTGAATGAAATGGAAAAGAAGTTGATTTCTAAAGGAGCTAAAAAACTAGGTGTTGAGATACAAAAAAATCATACTTTTTCACCACAGAATAGGAGTGAATTTCCAAATGGATATCTTAGAATTAGGGAAAAAACTATTGATGGGAAAAGATTAGATACAGAGTTGACCTTTAAGGAATCTGTAGATTCAAAAGATGATGTTAGAGTTAATAACGAATATACTACAAATATCACCTCTACTTCAAACATGATAAAGATTCTTGAAGAAATTGGACTTGTGGAAAGATATGTAGGTGAGAAAAAAAGAGTTTCTTATGAATATAAAGAACAAAGATTTGACCTTGATACATGGTCAAAGGATGTATATCCAGACCCTTATATGGAAATTGAGTTTACAAATGTTAATTTGATTGAAGAAATTTTAGATGAATTTGATATTGATAGAGATAATGTTACAAGTGAGTCTATAAATGAGCTTATACAAAAATTAAAGTAATTTATTGACTTAGCAAGACACTTTTGATATAATTAAAAAAACTTAAAAAGGAGTGTCTAAATGCTAAAAATTAAAAATTTACTAAGTGCAGAAGATTTGTATAAAGATGATTTACTTGAAGTAATTGACTTAGCAGAAGACATAGTAAAGAGTCCTAGTGATTTTTCAGATTATTGTAATGGAAAACTATTAGGGACTCTTTTTTTTGAGCCTTCTACTAGGACTAGACTTTCTTTTGAATCAGCAATGTTAAGGTTGGGTGGTTCTGTTGTAGGATTTTCAAATGCAGCATCTTCTAGCCAAAGTAAGGGTGAAAGTTTACAAGATACAATTAAGACAGTTAGTCAATATGCGGATATAATTGCCATGCGCCATCCCCAAGAGGGAGCTGCAAAACTTGCAAGTGAAGTAAGTGATTGTCCAATTATTAATGCGGGAGATGGCGGACATCAACATCCTACTCAAACTTTGACTGATATTTTAACTATAAAAACTTACAAAAATAAGTTAGAAGGACTTAGGATAGGTCTATGTGGAGACTTAAAATATGGCAGGACAGTCCATTCATTATTAAAGGTACTAACCATGTTTGATAATAATGAATATGTCCTAATTTCTCCAGAAGAGTTAAAACTTCCAAACTATATTAAAAAATCAGTTTTTGAAAAACATAATATAGAATTTGAGGAAAGAAGGTCTTTAGATGATTCTATAAATGATTTAGATATCTTATATATGACTAGAATCCAAAAAGAAAGATTTTTCTCAGATAATCAATATACTAGACTCAAGGATTCTTATGTTTTAAATAAGGAAAAACTTAAAGATGTCAAGAAAGATTTGGCTATACTTCATCCACTTCCAAGAGTTAATGAAATTGATACTGATGTAGATAATGATCCTAGAGCCCTTTATTTTAAACAAGTTAAATGTGGTATGTATGCAAGAATGGCACTTATTATTAAATTATTGGAGGGAAGAGATGCTTGAGATTACTTCACTAAAAGATGGAATAGTTATAGATCATATTAAAAGTGGTTTAGGAATTAAAATATTTAACCTTTTAAGTTTAGATGAATTATCAGAAGAAGTTGCACTTATTTTAAATGCAAAATCATCATCCCAAGGCAGAAAAGATATAGTTAAAATTGCAGGAAATCTTGATATTAACTTAGATGCAGTAGCAATTATCGACCCAAATGCTACAATAAACTTTATTAAAAATGAAGAAGTTGTAGAAAAGAAAACATTGGATTTACCTAAAGAAACTAGGGGAATATTTAAATGTCAAAATCCAACTTGCATAACAACAAGTGAAAGAAATATTGAAAGTAAATTTATCCTTATAGATAGGAAGGAAAAGATGTATAAATGTGCTTATTGTGACCATATTTATGATGTGGAGGAATAATGAGACAAGTATTTAAAAACCTTGTTGGGATTGATGATGTAAATATATCTAGAAAGAATATTTTTGTTGAAAATGGATTTATTACAGATGAATTTGACTTAGATGATGATGTAGAAATTATAGATTGTGAAGGTCTGATTTTAGTTCCTTCATTTATAGATATGCACACTCATTTTAGAGACCCAGGATTTATCTATAAAGAAGATTTAGAATCTGGCTCTAAGACGGCTCTTAAAGGTGGATATACTACGGTAAATCTCATGCCTAACACAAATCCAATTGTATCAAGCAAAGATGTTTATGATGATATAATGAAAAGAGGAAGAGATTTAAATCTTATTGATATATTTCAAGTTTATTCAATAACTAAAGATTTTGAAACAGATGATTTATCACATCTTAAAGACCTACCTGAAGATTTACTATTTCTTTCAAACGATGGAAAGGGTGTGGATGATGATTTTGCTATGTATAAAGCTATAAAAATAGCTAAAGAGAATAAACTTAAATTCACTTTACATGAAGAATGTAAAGAAATATCTAAATATGATTATGAAATAGCAGAAGATTTGATGACTATAAGAGATGCATACCTTTCTTATAAAATGGATGTACCAATTCATTTTTCTCATGTATCTACTAAGGGAGCTATTGAAGCTATTGCATATTTTAAAGATAAAGGTGCAAATATTACTTGTGAAGTTACACCTCATCATATTTATTTTACAAATAGGGTTGATTTAAAAGTTAATCCTCCTATTAGAAAAGATAAGGATAAAGAAGCTTTACTTTCTATGATAAAAAGAGGATATGTAGACTGTATAGCAACCGACCATGCTCCTCATACTAAAAAAGAAAAAAATGAAGGAAAACCTGGTTTTATAGGACTTGAAACTGCTTTTTCAACTTCTTATGAGGTTTTGGTTTTATCTGGTCTAATATCTTTAAATGACTTAATTAGGATGATGAGCACAAATCCAGCTAAGCTTCTTGAGATTAAAAAAGGAAAACTAAAAAAAGGATACTTGGCTGATTTTACCATTATTGACTTAGATAAAGAATATATATATGAAGAAGAAGATATTTTATCAAAATCAAAAAATTCTTTATTTATAGGTAAGACACTAAAGGGACAGATTAAAAAAGTTTACAAAAAAGGAGTACTAAAATATGACCTTGATGGAAAGATTATATAATAAAGTAAGTCAAAATGGCTTTGTTTGTGTAGGTTTAGATACATCTATAGACTATATACCAAAAACTCACAAAGAAAATAAGTCTATTGATCAAGCTCTATTTGATTTTAATAGGGAAATAATAGATAGTACAAAAGATGTCTGTGCTATATATAAGATTCAAATTGCTTATTATGAATCATATGGATTATTGGGAATGAAAGCCTATAGCAAAACTCTATCCTATATTAGAAAAAATAATCTTTTAAGCATAGCAGATGTAAAAAGGTCTGATATTGCTCAGAGTGCAAAACAATATGCAAAAGCTCATTTTTCTGGAGATTTTGAAGCAGACTTTATCACTCTTAATCCATATATGGGAATGGATTCGATTTCACCTTATTTAGATTTTATTGAAAAAAAAGATAAAGGTGTTTTTGTACTTTTAAGAACTTCAAATCCTGGAGCAAGTGATTTTGAGTGTTTAAAGCTTAAAGATAATAGTGAATTTTTTTATACAGTAGGTGACAAGCTTAAAGAGTTGAATAATAAATTATTAGATAAAACAGGCTATGGCCCAATAGGATTGGTCGTTGGTGCAACACACAAAGATGAGGTGGAGAAAATTAGAAAAAGATATGATAATATGTTTTTCTTAATACCTGGTTTTGGTGCTCAGATGGCAGAGTCTATGAATGTATATAAACTTCTCAACAATCTTAATGGAGGAGTAGTAAATTCATCTAGGGCTATCCTAAAAAATTATCTCAATTTTGATGATGGTGAAGATAAAATTGGTTATTATGCAAGGCTTAAGTGTATAGAAACAAGAAAGGAAATTGAGAATAATGGAAGGCTATAGAAAAGCAGATGTGGTTTTTAATAAAAAAATTAGTGATAATATCTATTTTTGTAAGTTAAAAACCAAAATTAATGCAAAGCCTGGTCAATTTTTTATGCTTAGAACAGATAGCTTTAGAGAATCTCCACTATTATCAAGACCTTTTGGTGTGTGTGATCAAGATGAAGAAACTATGTCATTTTTATATCAAGTTAAGGGTGTAGGTACAAATATAATAAAAGACTTAAAAAAGGGATCAGAAGTAAGTATTCTTGGTCCTCTTGGAAATGGATTTAAGATAAGAGAAGGTAGAAAATCAGCAATAGTTGCTGGTGGTATAGGGATAGCTCCTTTATTATTTTTGGCAAAAATGCTTGATAAAAAGGCTGATTTTTATGTTGGATTTTCTGATTTTGAGTATTTTACAGATTATTTTAAAGACTATGTGAATAATACAACTGTAACTATAGATAAAATAGATAAAATATTTATTACAGATAAAATAAATACTAATGATTACGATGTAATCTATGCTTGTGGACCAAATCCAATGCTAGAGACACTATCTAAGAAAAATACTACTACTGAAATCCAAATATCTATGGAAGCACACATGGCTTGTGGAATAGGAGCATGTCTTGGTTGCACTATTGAAAATATCAATGGAGATTTTATTAGAGTATGTAAAGACGGACCGGTTTTTGATTCAAAGGAGATATTTTAATGACTTTAAAAGTAAATATCTGTGGAATAGAATTTAACAATCCTGTAATAGCGGCAAGTGGTACTTTTGGTTTTGGCAAAGAATTTGCAAATTATATAGATATAAATAAGCTTGGTGGAATATCTTCAAAAGGTCTAACCCTACATAAAAATTTAGGTAATAAGGGGGTTAGAATTTATGAAACACAATCTGGAATTATGAATTCAATTGGACTTCAAAATCCAGGCATAGATTATTTCATTAAAGAAGAACTTCCTTTCTTAGAAAGTAAAAATCCAGTAATTATTGCAAATTTAGGTGGACATAGTATTGATGAGTATGTAAAAGGTGCAATATTACTAGATGATACATCTATCCCTATAATTGAGTTAAATATTTCTTGCCCTAACGTTAAAGAAGGTGGAATGGCCTTTGGTACTGATCCTAATAAGGCTTGTGAAGTTATAGAAGAAGTAAGAAAAGTCACTAAAAAAGTTTTAATGGTAAAATTGTCTCCAAATGTAGGAAGCATAAGTGAGTTTGTAAAAATTGCAGAGAATTCAGGTGCTGATTGTATATCCTTAGTAAATACTTTTAATGCTTTAGCAATAGATGTTGATAAGAAAAAGGCGATTTTTGAAAATAAGACTGCTGGTTTATCTGGACCTTGTATAAAACCAATAGCATTAAGAATGGTATATGAGGCAAGTATGGCTACAAAGCTACCTATAATTGGAATGGGTGGTATAAGAAATTATAGAGACTGCCTTGAGTTCATTATGGCAGGAGCAACGGCAGTCCAAGTTGGGACTAGTAACTTTGTTGATTTTAATACAATGATAAATATTATTGATGATTTAAAATCATATATAGATAGAGAAAATATAAAATCTTTAGATGAAATAAGAAATATTATATAGGAGATATTATGGATAGAACAGTTGAATTATTAAAAAAATCTAATGCTTTACTTGAAGGACATTTCTTACTTTCAAGTGGAAGACATTCTAGAAAATATATACAATGCGCTAAATTAATAGAAAATCCAGTATATTGCGAAGAGATTGCGAAAATTATAGCTAAAAAAATTAAGGAAGCTGGAATTAAAGTTGATTTATGTGTAGGTCCCGCTATGGGAGGGATAATTATAGCCTATGAAGTAGCAAGAGCTCTAGGGGTAAATGCTATCTTTACTGAAAGGGTTGATAATATAATGACTCTAAGAAGAGGCTTTGAAATAAAAAAAGATATGAATGTTATTATAGTTGAAGATGTAATAACAACTGGAAAATCTTCATTTGAAACAGTAGATGTTATTGAAAAAGAGGGAGCAAATACTGTGGCTTTGACATCAATTGTGAATAGGTCAGGTCTTGATCAGATAAGGGGACTTAAGTTAATATCAGCTACAAAAATTCAAATTAATAGCTTTGATCCTGATAATTTACCAGATGATTTAAAGGATACTCCTGCAGTAAAACCTGGTTCTAGAAAATAAAGTTGAAATATAGCATAAGTTATGATAGAATATTTGTAACAATTCTGTAACATTTAAAATAATAAGGGAGATATGTGTGTTTAAATATAAAAAATTAAAAATATCTATGTTTTCTTTTTTATCTATTGTTCTTGTGCTAATTATTTCATCTGGAATTGAAAGTTCATCATTTGCATCAAATTCAAGTCAAAGAAGAAATAAGATTATTAGGGGAATAGAAAAAATTGACAAAGAGGCACTGAGTTTAGAGCAGTCTAAAATTAAAAGATATGAAAAATTAGAGAATGATTTAAAAGAGTTTAGGGAAAAGGGGTCTGAGAATATAAGTGAGAATTCTTATTTATATTTAACCAATAAGACTGATTTTACAGCTGATGAATTAGAAACAGGTCTTAAAAATACAGAACTTTTAGGCCTTGGTAAAGACTTTAAAAATGCAGAAGAAAAGTATGGAGTAAATGCAATACTTTTAATGGCTATGGCTAAGCATGAAACAGGTAATGGAAATTCATATCTTGCAAAAGAAAAAAATAATCTTTTTGGATTCAATGCTATAGATCAAGATCCTATTAATAAAGCAAATCATTTTAAAACTAAGGGTGAATCAATAGACTATGTAGCTAAATTCTTAAAAGAAAATTATTTGAGTAAAGATGGTAAGTTTTATAATGGAATATCTACTGCATCTATAGGAAAATTATATGCTTCAGATCCATATTGGTCAGAAAAAGTAGATTATATGATTAGAGAAGTTTCTGTAAATATATTAGAAAATAAATAAAATTAAGGTTAAAAGGGGCCGTTGCAAAATGATAGAAATTAATAATTTTGCAACAGTCTCTTTTTGTTCTAAACTTAATAATTAACTAAGGGTGCACGCCTTAATGAAAAATTAATTTTTATAAGACATAAAGATAAGAGAAACTTTATGCTTATTGGATTATGAAATTATTTTAGCCCCATCAAGATCCACATTAAGTTTTTTTACATCCCAATCTTTAAGATTGTTATTAATATAGTCTTTAAGCATCGCATATGTTTTGGAGTTTTTTTCTGAAAGTACCATTATTGTTGGGCCTGCACCACTAAGATAAGTAGCAATTGCATCAAATTCTAAAGATTTTTCTTTAAGTAAATCAAAATCTTTTATAAGTCTCTTTCTGTAAGGTTGGTGAAACCTATCATCAAGGCATACTTTAATAAGATTTTTATCAAGATTTACAAGAGCAGGAGTAAGTAAAGCAGCTCTTGAAACATTATGTACTCCATCTTTTAGACTAATCATTTTTGGAAGTATATTCCTTGAATCCTTGGTGCTTAATGAAAAATTAGGAATTAAAGCTAGAAATTCTAGATTTTTATTAAGTTCAAACCTTCTATAGTGTATGTGTTCATTGTGTTTAAGCGAAATTACAAAGCTTCCCATAATGGCTGGAGCTACATTATCAGGATGTCCTTCAATTTCTGTTGCTATGTCAAGAGCAAGTTCCTTATTTATGGTTTTATTCATCATGAAAAGAGCAGAATATACTCCTGCAACTATGCAAGTTGATGATGAGCCTAGTCCTCTAGTATATGGAACTTGTGATTTTATCTTTACTGATATTGGAATAATATCCTCATCTAAATATTTAAAAGTTTTTTTATATGAATCAATCACAAGGTTATCTTCCATGAAGGTTTCAGATTTTTTAAATGTAAACGTATTAAATAAATTTAAAGAAACGCCAAAAGTATCAAAGCCTACTCCAATATTAGCACTTGTTGCTGGAACTTTAACACTAAATTTGCAATTTAAGATTTCTAATACTTCTTTTTTCATATTTTTAGGATCAATTATCCTATGATGTATAATCTTCTTATTTTCTAATTCCTTAATATTTTTTGGAACATCAACCTTCATTAGTTTAGCTAAATCTTCAAGCTTTTTAAAATCATCTTCTGATTTAAAAATACCTATTGAATTCAAGACCTTGTCTGGAAATTTAAAAGGGCTTGCTGTAGATGCTATTAATGTCAGAGTATTATCAGATGTTCGATTTTTATAGCTTTTGTAGACACTATATGAAACAGCTGTATGAGAATCTATTACATAATTGTAATTATCGTAGCAAGTTTTTATAGCATTTGAAATATCTTCTTCTGTTGCAAAACCAGCTTCTATAAGGCTCTTATCTAAGTCTTTCCACTTGTACGATTTTTTGTTTTTAAGATCTTCCATAGCTATTTTGACTTTTTTTGTATCCCCATCTACTAGGTGGAAAAGTAAACGTTCAAGGTTAGAAGAAATTAGTATATCCATTGACGGAGATGATGTAATAATAAGATTTCTATTAGAATTATATATACCACTATTAAAAAAATCTGTAAGTACATTATTTTCATTTGATGCTACTATTAACTTGTTTATAGGCAGTCCCATCCTTTTTGCATAGTATGCAGCTAAAATATTGCCAAAATTTCCTGTAGGAACACATATATTAATTTTTTGACCTATATTGAGTTTTCCTATTTTTACTAACTTGAGATAGGAATAGACATAGTAGACTATTTGGGGTATAAGTCTACCTATATTTATTGAATTAGCAGAAGAAAGTTCATATCCCCTTTTTAAAAGTAGATTTTTGTAATTTTGATCAATAAAAATTTTTTTAACAGCACTTTGGGCATTATCAAAATTTCCATTTATAGCAATTACATCAAGATTATCTCCCTCTTGGGTTAGCATTTGGAGTTCTTGAATTTTTGATACCCCTCCCTTTGGATAAAATACCATGCAACGAACACCATCAATATTTTTAAAACCTTCTAGACTAGCCTTACCAGTATCCCCTGATGTTGCAACAAGAATTAGTATATTTTTATTGTCCTTATTGACCTCCAATGATGCTTTAAGAAGGTGTGGAAGGACAGAGAGGGCCATATCTTTAAAGGCATGAGTTCTTCCGTGATAAAGTTCAAGAAAGACAGCATCATTTTCTTTTAAAGCTACAACTTCATTAGGAAATTTTGAATCATAAGCTTTGTAAGCAATATCTTTTACCTTATCACCTAAATCATCAAAATATAAACCTAAAATATAAGCTGCAAGATCTTTATAGTTATAATCAATTAGACTATCAAGTTTTTTTATCTTTGGAAAATACTCTGGCACAAAAAGACCACCATCTGGTGCTATACCTTTAATTATTGCCATAGAACCATTCATTTTAATATTTTTATTTCTAGTCGAAAGAAATTTCATCAATAATCCTCACTTTCAAGTCTTATTATTATAGAATTTGAATCTTTTTTAAGAGCTCTTTTAAGTTTTTCATATTGACAATTTTTAATCAAGTAACTTTCATTTGTTAATTTTTTTCTTTTAAAACTATCAAGACTTATAATTTCAGAATTATATCTAACATAAAAATCCCCCTTGATTTCATCTTTTGCAATTTGTCTATTAAGTCCCTCACCAAGTCTTACCTTAGACTGTCTATCAAATAATATATCTATAATATCATTTGTAACTGCGTTAGCTGTAGGAAGCATACCTGCTCCAGCTCCATAAAACTTTAATTCTCCAACCATATCACCATATACTGTTACACTATTATAGGCTTCCCTTACAGATGCAAAGTAGGAGTTAGAGTAAACTGCTACTGGTTGGACAATTGCTTTAATTTTTTCATCTTCTACCCACGCATCACCTATGAGCTTTATGGTTCTATTTAATTTTGCAAGATTTTTAATATCACAAGCTTTTATATTTGATATACCTTCCAAGAGTATATCATTTTCATCAACATCTTGTCTAAAAGCCATTGTTGATAGAATTCTAAGTTTTCTGAGAGTGTCAAGACCATCGACATCACTAGATGGGTCAGCTTCTGCATAGCCTAATTCCTGAGCTTTTTTTAGTACATTTTCGTAATCCTCACCTTCTTCTGTCATTTTTGATAAAATAAAATTACAGGTTCCATTCAGAATACCTCTTACTCTTGTAATATCATTTTCCATAACTAAATCTCCAAGAGGTTTTAGAACAGGAATACCACCTGCAACAGCTGCCTCATGAAGAAAATGAAGATTGTTATCCCTTGCAAGGTCATTAAGTTCATTAAAATACTTACTAATAGCAGCCTTATTTGCGGATACAATATCTTTTCCCTTATTCATTGCCATCACCATCATGTCTTTTGCTTGATCAATTGATGAGGTTACTTCTACAATAATATCTATAGCGTCATCATTTAGGATTTCTTCAAAGTTATTTGTTAAAAGATTTCTATCTATTTCGACTTTATATTCTTTATTAAAATTTCTAACTAAGATTTTTTTTATGTCAATTTCTGCATTTGTATAGTACATAATAGAGTCATGTTTTTCTTTAATAATTTTATAAACGCCTTGACCAACAGTTCCAAATCCTAATATCGCTATTCCTACAATTCTTTTCATTATTTACTCCTTATTACAACAGTTTTTTATAAATTAATAATTTTTATTATTAAGCAAATATTTACTTTTTATAAAAATAATAGTATAAAATGTATTTATAATATGCAATACAAGCATTTAACTTATAAATTTTTAATATTAAGTTTTAGATATTTTTTATGATTTTATTACTTTAAAAGATAAAAGTCAAGAAGATTATGAAAATTATGATTTATACAAATAGTCAATTAAACATAGATAGTATATTTAAGTTTGGCTTAAATATTATTTCTAAGACTTAAATTATATGATTATTAACAAAAAAATATTATTTGTATTTACATGTATTATAAAATAAAAAAAGATAGTTTTGTTTTATGATTTTGAAAATCAAAATTTTTGTAATATACTAATGTCATGAGTATAAAAGATAATTTAACTATAAGTACAGCGAAATTAATTCGCTTTTTATTGAAATTGACAAAACACAAGGCTACAAGTCTTCCAGGTAAAATTGCTTATAAGATGGATAAAGATATACTTAAGTCACTTAGTAAAAATACTAAATTTATTTTTATTACAGGGACGAATGGTAAGACTATGACTACACACTTTGTGACAAGTATTCTTAAAAATCATTATAATAAAGTTTTTACAAATGAATCTGGATCAAATATGATTCAAGGAATAATTACAAGTCTTCTAGATAATCCTAAAAATGAAAATACAGTTGCCGTTTTGGAGGTAGATGAGGCGAATCTTGTTAGGGTTTCTGAATTTATAAAACCGGATTATGTTGTTTTGACAAATATATTTAGAGATCAAATGGACAGGTTTGGTGAAATTTATAATGTTTATAACAAGATTTTAGAGGGATTTAAAAAATGTGATGATGTAAAAATTATAGCAAATGGTGATTTACCAATATTTTCATATGATTCATTAAAAAAATATAATCCAATATATTATGGTATTAGAGAGGATAAAAAAGATAGTCAATTATATGACTTAGATGCTGAGTTTAATAGTGATGGCATACTTTGCCCAAATTGTAAGTCTATTTTAAAATATAGAATTATAAATTATTCATCCCTAGGAGATTTTTCATGTCCAAACTGTGATTTCCATTCTCCAAAAATAGATTATAATATTGAAAATATTTTATCTATGGAAGCAAATTATTCAAAATTTCTTATAGATAATGAAGAGTATGAAATTCAAATTGGAGGATTTTATAATATTTACAACGCCCTTGCGGCCATATCTCTTTCAAAAGAATTGGAACTTACTTATGAAGAAATATATGATGGATTAAAAAATCAGGAACACGTTTTTGGTCGTCAAGAAAATCTTAATATTGAGGGCAAAGAAGTAATTATAAATTTAGTTAAAAATCCAACTGGTTTAAATCAAATTATTAATCTTATGCTTTTAGAAGATGATCCTATAAGTTTATTTTGTTTTTTAAATGATAATTATGCTGATGGAACAGATGTATCTTGGATTTACGACTCTTATTATGAAAGACTAAAAAAACTAAATATAAAAGAAGTAAAAGTTTCAGGTAAGAGAAAAAAAGATATGAAGAGAAGACTAGAAATCGCAGATATATTTGATGGGGAAATTATAGAATTTGACTATGAAAAAGATATTTTAAAAGCTATCAGTACATCAAAAACAAATAAAATTTATATACTTTCAACCTATACTGCCATGTTAAGATTAAGGGAGGTTTTAAACTTACAATGATAATAAATATATGCCATCTTTATGGAAATCTTTTAAATACCTATGGAGATGTAGGAAATGTTATGGCTATTAAATATTTAGCAGAAAAAAAGGGCTATAAAGTAAATGTAGATGTTATTAGTATTAATGATGATTTTTATTATAAAAAATATGATTTTGTTTTCTTTGGTGGAGGACAAGACTACGAACAGTCAATAGTCGAAAAAGACTTAGAAAATAAAAAAGATAACATAATAAAATATATTGAAAATGATGGATTATTTCTTGCGATTTGTGGAGGATATCAACTTTTAGGTAAATATTATTATGATGCTTATAATAATAAAATAGAAGGTCTTAACATTTTTGACTATTATACAAAAAATCAAGAAGATTCTAAAAGATTTGTTGGGAATGTAAAGGTTAAGGATAATAAAAGCGGACAAATTTATGAAGGATTTGAAAATCATGGTGGAGTAACTTATCTTTCAGATAAACATTGTGCATTTTCAACCATTATTGAAGGATATGGAAATAATGGCCAAGATAAAACTGAAGGATTTAGATATAAAAATACTTTTGCAAGTTATCTCCATGGTCCTTTGTTAGCTCGCAATGATAATTTGTGTGATACATTTTTACAAATCATAGAAGATAATAAAAAACAGTATTAACCTAATTCACTTTAATAAGCTATTGAATTGATAAGTTTTTATTGATATAATGTACTATGAAAAGCAAATCATAAAGTTTTATAGGAGTTTAAATGAAAAAAGATATTGAAATTGCTAGAGAAGCTCAAATTAAGGATATTGATGAAATAGCACATTTTCTCAATATTGAAAAGTATGAGAAATATGGAAATTATAAGGCTAAAATCGATCTTTCTTATTCTGAAAATCAAAATAAAGATTCAAAGCTAGTATTAGTAACTGCTATTAGTCCAACACCTTATGGAGAAGGTAAGACTACTATGAATATAGCCTTGTCTATGGGGCTTAATAAACTAGGAAAGAAAGCTATTTCAGCTTTAAGGGAACCATCTTTAGGACCATCTTTTGGTATTAAAGGAGGAGCCTGTGGTGCAGGATATTCTCAAGTTATACCAATGGAAGATATTAATCTTCACTTCACTGGAGATTTTCATGCTATAACTAGTGCTGTTAATCTTGTAGCTTCAATGATTGATAATCATATTTACCAAGGTAACGAAAAAAATATAGATTTAAGTAATATTCTATGGAAAAGATGTGTTGATCTTAATGATAGGGCCTTAAGAGAAGTAGTAGTTGGTTTAGGTAAAAAAACGAATGGAATAGCTAGACAAGATGGATATGATATTACTGTTGCTACAGAAATGATGGCAGTATTTTGTTTAAGTAATAACTTAAATGATTTTAGAGAAAAAGTATCCAGAATGATAGTTGCCTATGACTATGATAACAATCCGGTTACAGTAGATGATATTAAAGCTACAGGACCTGTAGTAGTTCTCATGAAAGACGCACTTAAACCAAACCTTGTTCAAACCTTAGAAAATACGCCAGCTATTATACATGGTGGACCTTTTGCAAATATTGCTCACGGCTGTAACTCTATTATAGCCACTAAAACGGCACTTGCCTTATCGGAATATACAGTAACAGAAGCAGGCTTTGGAGCAGACTTGGGAGCCGAAAAATTCTATGATATTAAGTGTAGAAAGGCATCTATAAAGCCAAATATTACTGTAATAGTTGCAAGTGTTAGAGCACTAAAATATCATGGTGGTGTTAGCCTTGAAGATATTAATTGTGAAAATCTTGAGGGCTTGAAAAGTGGCTTTAAAAATCTTAAAGTTCATCTAGAAAATTTGAAGAAATTTTCTAATAATGTGGTAGTAGCAATTAATAAGTTTGACCAAGATACTAAAGCTGAACTAAGTTTATTAAAAGAACTAGTTAATAATTTAGGTATAGAGGCCTTTGAATGTGATGTATATCATAAGGGCTCAGAAGGTTGTCTAGATATATGCAAGTATATTATTGAAAAATCAAATAAAGATAATGATTTTAAATTATTATATGATGAATCCTTATCTATTAAAGAGAAAATTGATGTTATTTGTAAAGAAATATACAGGGCTAATGGAGTAAAATATACAAAAAAAGCCCTTGATGAAATAGAAAGAATTGAAAATTTAAACTCAGATAAATTACCTGTATGTATTGCTAAAACTCAATATTCATTTTCTGATGATCCAAAGAATCTTAATCCTGAAAGTGAATATGAAATTACTATCAATGATATAAGATTAAATCAAGGAGCAGGTTTCATAGTTGCTATTACACAAAATATTATGACGATGCCAGGCCTTGGCAAAAAACCTGCTGCTTATGAGATTGATATTGATGGAAATGGGAATATCGTTGGACTATTTTAGGGAGATATGTATGACAGAATCAAAATTAAAAAGTAAAGAATTAGATGAATTTTTTGATGCTATATTGATGTTAAAAAATCGAAAAGAGTGTTATATGTTTTTTGAGGATGCTTGCACAGCAAGAGAGCTTCAATCTATATCACAAAGGCTTCAAGTAGCTAAATTATTAAAGATAAGAAAAACCTATAGTGAAATAGAGGAGCAAACTGGTGCATCAACTGCTACAATTTCCAGGGTAAATAGGTCGCTTCACTATGGAACTGATGGATATGATTTGGTTTTAGAAAATCTTATAGCAAATAATCTAAAAGAAGAAAAAGAAAATAATAGATAAGTAAAAACTTATAACGGATTTATCTTAATGATGTATAGACATAAAACTGGACAAAGAGCGGTAAGGATGGTACACATCAATCAAGGTGAATCCGTTTTTTAGTTAGTCTAATTTGATTAATCTTTTTTACAAACTAGTTTGTGGTATAATTGTAAGGATGAAAGGATGTGAAAAATGGACTTATCTAATTTAAATGATAAACAGAAAGAGGCTGTTTTACATAATAAAGGTCCTTTGTTAGTGGTAGCAGGTGCAGGTAGCGGTAAGACTCGAGTTCTAACTACAAGCATCGCTTATCTAATTAAAGAAAAAAATGTGGATCCAGTAAATATTTTAGCCATAACTTTTACCAACAAAGCTGCTAATGAAATGAAAGAAAGAGTTGCTAATTTATTGGGTAAAGATGTATCTTATCTTTGGATTGGGACATTCCACTCCATATGCGCAAGAATTCTTAGGATGAATATTGATAAGTTAGGCTATGATAATAACTTCACAATATATGACACAAATGATCAGAAAACTTTAGTAAAAGAAATAATAAAAGACTTAGGATATAAGGATGAAATAAGCCCAAAAGAAGCCTTAAATATAATCTCATATTGTAAAAATAAATCAATATACCCAGATGAATTCTTAAAATTAAATACATTCTATGTAAAACAAGAAGAGTATTATAAAATATATAAAAATTATGAAAAAAGAAAGTTTGAATATAATTCCTTAGATTTTGATGATTTAATACTTAAAACTTTGGAATTGTTTGCAGAAAGTCCTGATACTCTAACTTACTATCAAAATAAGTTTGAGTATATTTATGTAGATGAATATCAAGATACAAATAAAAGTCAATATGAATTGATTAAATTCATAGGAAAACTACATAATAATATTACTGTTGTAGGAGATGCTGATCAATCTATTTATAGCTTTAGGGGAGCTGATATAAATAATATTTTAGATTTTGAAAAGGACTTTAAAGATGCTAAGACTATAAAACTTGAGCAAAATTATAGGTCGACTTCAAAAATAATAAATGCTGCAAATAAATTGATAGAAAACAATACCGAAAGAAAAGATAAGGTTCTTTGGACATCAAAAAAAGATGGTGCAGAAGTCTTATATAAAAAATCTTCTCTTGAAACAGAAGAGGCAAGCTTTGTAGTTAATGAAGTTACATCACTTTTAAAAGATGGCTATAAATTAAGTGATATTGCAATCTTATATAGGACCAATGCTCAATCGAGAATATTTGAAGAAGTTTTCATGAAAAAACTTATAGATTATAAGGTTATAGGTGGTTTAAAGTTTTACGACAGAAAGGAAATAAAAGACCTTGTAGCTTATCTTAAAGTTTTAGTAAATCCTAAGGATGATATTTCATTAAAAAGAATTATTAATGAACCTAAAAAAGGAATAGGTCAAAAAACCATAGAAGGACTAGAAAAAGAGGCTTCTAAATTAGGTTTTTCTTTGACAGAACTTGTAACAGACCCAAGTCTTTTCAATGGCCTTACTGAAAAGTACAAAAATACTTGTAGAAAATTTTATGATCCTTTAAAAGATATTTTTGAACATTATAGTGATTATCTAATAGTTGATTTAATTGAAAATGTTTTGGATAAGAGTGGTTATTTAAAATCTCTTGAAGAAAGTTATTCAATAGAAAATAGATCAAGGATTGACAACTTAAATGAGTTTATGTCTTCTGCAGCTGAATATCAGTCAAATAATCCTGAAGACAATATATATGACTACTTAGAAAATCTATCTCTTTTATCAGATCTTGATAAGACGGAAGAAAGTGATGATGCTATATCTTTAATGACTATTCATTCTTCGAAGGGTTTAGAATTTAAAGTCTGTTTTATTGTTGGTATGGATGAAGGTTTATTTCCATCAAAAAGAAGTATTGATGAAGGAAATATTGAAGAAGAGAGAAGACTATGCTATGTTGCAATAACACGTGCTATGGAAAAATTATATATAACCTCAGCAGAAATTAGAAGACAATATGGTCAACCAGTATATTATAAACCATCAAGATTTTTAAATGAATTAGACGGTTCAATAAAAAAGCTAGATCAAGATAAGACTCAAACCTTCTCCAATCACGAGTTAAGAGTTAAGACAAATGAAGATTACATGAGAGATAAGGCCAGAGAAAGTGTTCTAAAGAAAAAAACCATAAAGGAATCATCAAAAGAAGAATTTAAAATAGGTGATAATATTCTCCACTCTAAATGGGGAAAGGGTATGATAGTACAAATAAAATTATCTACTGATGGAAATGAACTAGTTGTAGCATTTGATAAAAAAGGTCTTAAAAAATTAAATCAAGACTATGCTCCTATAAAGAAGGTTTAATATGGACAAAAAAGAAAGAATTAGAGATTTAATAGATCAAATTAATGAATTAAATTATCACTACTATACTTTAGATAAACCTTTAATATCAGATGGTGAGTATGATAAGCTATATGATGAGCTTAAAAATCTTGAAGAGGAAACAGGTATAGTGGATAAATTCTCACCCACTCAAAGAGTTGGAGGAGTAATACTCGATAAGTTTGAAAAGCATTACCATATTTCAAGGTTATATTCTCAAGATAAGTCACAAAATTACGAAGATCTAAAAGAGTGGATTAATAGATGTGAGAGGTTAAGACAAAATTATAATAATACTCATGAAGATAAATTAAAAAAGTTAGAATTTATAACTGAGTATAAGTTTGATGGACTAACAATAAATCTAACCTATAATGATGGAGTGCTTCAAACTGCAGCTACGAGAGGTAATGGAATAGTTGGAGAAAATGTTCTAGAACAAGTTCTTACTATTTCTTCTATCCCAACAAAAATTGATGAAAAATCTTTGATAGAAGTCCAAGCAGAGGCTGTAATGCCACTTTCTTCATTAAAAAAATACAATGAAGAAAATGAAGTTCCTTTAAAGAATGCTAGAAATGCAGCAGCTGGAGCAATTAGAAATCTAGATACAAGTCAAACAAAAAAAAGAAATCTTAAGGCATATTTTTATCAAATTCCTACAAATGAATTATCATTTGAAACTGAAGAAGAAATGCTTAAGTTTTTAGAAAAGCAAAAACTTCCAGTATATCCTTATTACAATTTGATTGATAATTTTGATGACTTAGTTAAAGAGATAGAAAGAATTAAAGTTCAAAGACATAAAATAGACATATTAACTGATGGCGTAGTAATTAAAATAAATGATATAAAAACTCAAAAAGTACTTGGATATACTAATAAATTCCCTAGATGGTCAATAGCCTTTAAATATGATCCTGAAGAATACACTACAATTTTAGAAGATGTTTTGTGGAATGTGGGAAGAACTGGAAAAGTTACACCATCTGCAATAGTCAAACCTGTAGATTTTTCTGGGGTTACTGTAAGACGTGCTACCTTAAACAATTATGATGATATTGAAAGAAAAAAACTTAGAATTGGTTCCAAGGTGTTCATAAGAAGATCTAATGATGTAATTCCAGAAATTTTGGGCGTAGTTGATGAAAATCAAAAAAATACAAAAAAGATAGAAAAACCATCAAGATGTCCTTTTTGTAACTCAGAACTTATTGAAGGGAATGTTCATATATACTGTCCAAATTCTATATCATGTACACCTCAACTCAAAGCAAGACTTGTTCATTTTGCTTCAAGAGAGGCTATGGATATAGATGGTTTGAGTGAGAGAACTGCTGAATTATTTATAAAAAATTTAAATATTAATGAAATTTATGACTTATATGATATAGAATATGAGGATTTGATAAAACTTGAATCATTTAAAGAAAAAAAGACTAATAATCTATTAAATGCTATTGAAAATAGTAAGGAATGTGATTTATCAAATTTCACTTATGCTATAGGAATTCCAAATGTTGGAGTAAAGACTGCAAATGACCTGGCAAATAAGTTTAAGACTTTTAATAATCTTAGAAATGCAAAAGAAGATGAGTTAATAGAAATTGAAGATATCGGTGAAAAAACTGCAAGTTATATAATAGATTTCTTTAATGACCATAATATTAGTAAATCAATTGATATACTTTTATCAAAAGGCATAAAAATTAAAGAAATAGAGAAGGGTATTAAGTCTGACTTATTAAAAAATAAAAATATTGTTATAACGGGTTCTATTGATAATTATAAAAGAAATGATTTGAAAAAATTAATAGAGAATAACTTAGGTAATGTAACAAGTTCTGTTTCTAAAAATACAGACCTAGTCTTGTGTGGTCAAAAACCTGGCTCAAAAAGAGATAAAGCTATTGAATTGGGAATTGAAATATTAGAAAGTGAAGATTTACTCGATTTTATAGAAAAATTGGAGGAAAACTATGAATAAAAATGAAGTTGAAAGAGTTTATAGACTTGCTAACTTAGATCTTTCAAATGAAGATATAGATATAATAACAAATAAATATAATATAATACTTGATTTTATAGATCATATATTTGAGGTAGATTGTGAAAATGTCGAAATGACAGAAATGTTAGAAAATCATAAGGCTATATTAAGAGAGGATGAAGCTCAAGAATCTCTTGATAGAGAAGATGCCTTAAAAAATGCTAAAGATACTCAATTTGGATACTTTAGATTAGATTGGAAACTTTAAGGAGATATTGATGGATATAAACAAAACTATTGAAAAATATAAAAATAAAGAGATTTCAGTCTATGATCATACTAAAAAAGTTTTAGAAAAGATAAAAAATGATAAAACAAATGCTTATATATCATTTAATGAAGAAGATTCTCTTAAAAGAGCAAAATATCTTGATCAAAAACTTAAAAGTGGTGAGAATTTAGGAAAATTATTTGGAATACCTGTAAGTGTTAAGGATAATATTTCATATAAGAATATGAAATTGACCTGTGCTTCAAAAATGCTAGAAGATTTCACACCTTTGTACAATGCTACAGTAGTTGAAAATATTTTAGATGAAGATGGTATAATTATAGGGAAAACAAATATGGATGAGTTTGCTATGGGTGGGTCTGGTGAAACATCTTATTTTGGTCCAGTTTTAAATCCGCTTGATGAAAATTTGATTCCGGGTGGATCATCATCAGGTTCTGCAGTTAGTGTTGCAAAAGGTGATGTATTAGTTTCTTTAGGTACTGATACTGGTGGATCAGTAAGGCAACCTGCTTCTTATTGTAATATAATTGGCTATAAGCCAACTTATTCTATGATGAGTAGGTATGGAGTTGTAGCTATGGCAAATACCTTAGATCAAGTATCTTTATTTGCAAACAATGTAAAAGACTTAAGAATTTTAGCAAGTGCAGTTCAAAGTCCTGATCAAATGGATATGACAGCAAGCTTAGAAAAATATAAATTTTCTGACGATGATTTTAGCTTTGAAGGTAAAAAAGTTGCAATTATAAAAAATGATAACAATGAATTTAACATTACAGATTCTGTATATGAAGATTATAAAAATGCCATAGACTTAATTAAAAACAAGGGTGCTATAATAGAGGAGGTTGACCTTAAATACTCAAAGTATGCTAATGAAGTTTATAGTGTAGTAATGAGCTCTGAAGTAAGCTCAAATCTTTCTAGATTTGATGGCATCAGGTATGGTTACCAAACAGAAGATTATAAAGATGTTGAAGAACTATTTATAAAAAATAGATCTGAAGGTTTTGGAGAAAATGTTCAAAGAAGAATAGCACTGGGAACTATGTATTTATCAAGTGAAGATAATCAAAGGATATACAAGCAAGGGTTAAAAATCAGGAGTCTAATTATTGAAGAATTAAAAGAAATATTTGATAAATATCATTTCTTAATTACACCTACAACTGTAGATTTGCCATCTAAACTTGGAATTTATACAGATAATCCATTGAAAGACTTCTCATCAGATATATTTAATGTAATAGTTAATTTAGCAGGATTATGTGGAGTTTCAGTACCTGTTAGAAAAGGTATATCAGGAAGTATTCAAATAATTGGTGATAGATTCAAGGATAAAGAGATTATAAATGCTTGTGAAGAATTTGAAAGGATAAAAAATGAAGACTAGAACAATAATAGGATTAGAAATTCACGTTGAACTGTCAACTAAAACAAAAATGTTTTGTTCATGCAAAAATGAATTTGGTGCTATCCCTAATACAAATACTTGTCCAACTTGCTTAGGTCATCCTGGTACTCTTCCAAGAATTAATAAAGAAGCAGTAAGATATGCAATTATGGCTGGACTTGCTTTTAACTGTGATATAAAGACAGAAATGAAAATGGACAGAAAGAAGTATTTCTATCCAGACCTTGTAAAGGGATATCAAATAACACAACAAGATGAACCTTATGCTGTTGGTGGATATATAAAACTTAAAAATGGAGATAAAATAAGACTAAACCATATCCATATGGAAGAAGATACTGCAAAATCAAATCACGATGAAAATAATAGGACATTAATGGACTATAACAGAGCAGGACTTCCATTAATAGAAATAGTATCAGAGCCAGATTTGAAATCTGCTAAAGAAGCTAGAGAATTTGTAGAAAAGCTTGCCCAAACATTGAGATTTTTGGATGTTTCAGATTGCGTAATGGCTGAAGGATCAATGCGTTGTGATGTTAATATAAACCTTGAAAATCTTGAAAATGGGAAAAGAACTGCCATATCTGAAATAAAAAATCTTAACTCAATGAAAGCTATAGAAGATGCCTTAAATTTTGAAACTAATAGACATAAAAAAATGCTAGAAGATGGTAATCTAGGTATAAAAGAAACTAGAAGATGGGATGATTTAAGTCAAAGCACTATATCTATGAGAACAAAGGAAACTACAAATGACTATAGATTTTCCATAGAGGGTGATATCCCAAGAATTAAGCTTGAAAAAAGTTTCATAGAAGATATAAAAAATAATTTACCTGAACTTCCTGAGAAAAAAGAGCAAAGATATATAGAAGAATATATACTATCTTCATATGATGCTAACCTTTTATCAAATGATAGAAAACTTTCAGAACTTTTTGAAAGCACAAATGAAATTGTAGATAACCCAAAAGAAGTTTCTAATTGGATTTTAACAGAGCTTTCAAGAAGATTAAATGAATTTGAAATAGAATCTGACCAAATGAATTTATCTGTAAAAAACTTTGCGAAACTTATAAACTTGGTTATTTCAAATAAAATCAACAATAATGTTGGTAAAAAACTTTTAAGAGAAATCTTTGAAAGTAATGATGATCCAGAGAAACTAGCTAAAGAGAGAAATCTTCTACAAATAAGTGATGAAAATTTCCTAGAAGACATAGTAAATGAAGTTTTGAGAGAAAATCCTCAATCTATTGAAGATATAAAAAATGGTAAGGATAGGGCTTTTGGATTCTTAGTAGGTCAAGCTATGAAAAAGACCAAGGGTAAGGCAAATCCACAACAAGTAAATGCTTTGCTTAAAGATAAAATAGCCAAATTCTAATTCTAAGAATTGATTTATTATGAATATATTAATAGAAAATGCTAATATACTCTCAATGGCAGATGGTGAAAAAATTTATAAATCTAATATCTGTATTGAAGATGGCAATATTACAAAAATTTCAGATAACACACAATATTTTAATTATGATAAAAAGATTGATGGAAGTGAAAAACTTGTCATGCCAGGGTTTATAAATGCCCATACTCATGTTGGCATGAGTTTTTTTAGAAATTATTCTGATGATGTGAGTCTTATGACATGGTTAAATGAAAAAATTTGGCCACTTGAAGATAAACTATTAAAAGACGATGTTTATTGGGCTTCACTTTTATCACAAATAGAAATGATTATGACTGGCACTACAACATTTGCTGACATGTATTACTTTGAAGAGCAAACCATAAAAGCACTTGATAAGTCAAAAATGAGAGCACAAATATCAAGAGGTCTAACCTTAGAAGATAAGGATAATAAAAAAATAAAAGAAAATCTAGCTCTTTATGAAAAATTTGATGGAAAAGATGGAAAAATAAATATAGCGTTTGGTCCTCATGCTGTTTATACGACTGACAAGGACTATCTTAAAGAAATATCCAAAATATCATCAAAAAAAAATATTCCAATTCATATTCACCTATCAGAAACAAAGGCAGAAAACATTGAATGTCAAAAAAAATTTGGTCAAAGTCCAACTGAAGTGTTTAATGAGTGTGGAATATTTGATAATAGGACTATAGCAGCCCATGGATTGTACTTATCTGAAAAAGACATTGAAATATTAAAAAATAAAAATGTTTCTATAGTTCATAATCCATCATCAAATTTAAAACTTTCATCTGGTTTTTTAGATGTTTCTAAATTATTATCTACGGGAATCAATGTTGCAATGGGTACTGACTCAGCAGCTAGCAATAATAATTTATCAATGATTAAAGAAATTTCTTTGGCTTCCTTAGTTTCAAAATACTATGATCCAAAGAATTTAAGAGCTTATGATATTTTAAAACTTGCTACTATAAATGGTGCTATGGCTTTAGGACTTTTTGATAAGATTGGAAGTCTTGAAGAGGGGAAAAGAGCTGATTTAATTTTAATAGACTTAGACAATCCAAATCATACTCCAAAAAATAATCTTATATCATCAGTTTGTTATTCAACATATGATAAGGATGTAGAAACAGTAATAATAGATGGTGATATTGTTTATGAAAATTATGAGTTTACAAATTTGGATATTGAAGAAGTGATGGCAAAATCAGAAGAAGCATTTAAAAGATTAAGGATGAGATAATGCTAGGTATAGATTTAGTTGATATAAATAAATTTAGGATGAAATGTAAAAATCCTAAATTTATTTATAAAATATTTACTGATAATGAAATTCATTATGGAAATAAAAAAGGTAATAGAATAGAAACTTTTGCTGGTCTATTTGCTGCAAAAGAGGCCGTTATAAAAGCTTTAAATCTTAATTTAGCTTATATTTTAAGAAAAAAAATAGAGATTTTACATATAAATAATAAACCATATGCAGTAGTTGATAATAAAATAGAGCTTGAAATAAGTATAAGTCATCAATCAGATTATGCTGTTGCTATATGTAATAATAAAAGTCTATTTAATGAAATTATTATTGATAAAAATATAAAAAAATTATTAGTAGATAGAAATGAAAATTCTCATAAAGGGGATTTTGGCAGAGTTGCAATATTAGGCGGAAGTAATGGAATGAGTGGCTCTGTTTATTTGTCATCTCTTGCTTCACTTAGATCAGGATGCGGACTAAGTCATATTATTTGTCCGTCATCTATTTCAAATATTTTACAAATAAAGTCAACTGAAAGTATAATAGAAGAAGTAAAATGTGATAATTTTCATTATAGTGATGAGATATATAATAAGATTCTCATATATTTAAAAAATAAGGATAGTCTAGCTATAGGCCCTGGCATGGGAAGAGCTAATGGCTTAAATAAGCTTTTATTCTCAGTTATAAAAGAATATAAAAAAAATATCGTTATAGATGCTGATGGATTAAATGCTTTATCTGATGATATTAGTATACTTAAAAATCATGAAAATATAATTCTAACTCCACATGTAATGGAATTTCATAGGTTATCTAAGCTTCCTTTAGAGTACATAAATAAAAATAGAATGGAAGTTGCAAAGAAATTTGCAAAAGAAAATAAAATTATTTTAGTTTTAAAGGGTCAAAAAACTATTGTGACAGATGGAGATTACTCTTATATAAATAATACAGGAAATTCCGGCATGGCTACTGCTGGAAGTGGCGATGTTTTAACAGGTATTATTTTGGCAAATCTATCAATAATGAAACCTCTAAATGCTGCCATATTATCAGTTTATATACATGGATTGGCAGGAGATATTGCTAAAATAAAGTTAGGGGCTGATTCAATGATTGCAAGTGATATAGTTAATAATATAAGTGAAGCTTATAAATTAATGAGGAAGTAAAATGATAAAAAACTTTAATTTAGTCTATATACATAATGATTTTTATAAATTGAAAATATTTGATAAATATATTAAAAAAATAAATATTAAGCTAATAGGAGATATAAATGAAGGTTAAAAGAGGTGACTTATTTTATGCTGATCTTTCTCCAGTAGTTGGTAGTGAGCAAGGGGGCGTTAGGCCCGTTATAGTAGTTCAAAATGATATGGGGAATAAATACTCTCCAACTATAATTGTGGTTCCTGTCACAAGCCAGATAAAAAAATCAAAACTTCCTACTCACGTCTCACTTAGTGCTAATAAATTTGGTTTACCTAAAAATAGTGTAGCCTTATTAGAGCAGTTAAGAACTATTGATAAAAGAAGATTAAGAGATAAATTGGGAAGTTTCGACAAATCAGTTATGATAAAAATTGACCAAGCTATAGCAGTTTCTGTTGGAATTGATTGATGAAATCAATTATTAAAAATATACTAATAGTAGTTTTACTAATAGTTCTTTCAATAGTTAGCTATTATACATATACCAATAAGAAAATAGATACAAATTTAGAAATTGACTATATAGATGTAGGTCAAGGTAATGCTGTATTAGTAAAAGAAAACAAAAAAGTTTTATTGATAGATGGAGGAGGTAGGTCTAGTAGTAGAAAATATTATTCTTATATTGATAATAAAAATATAGATACTATTGATTATCTTTTAGTTAGTCATTATGATGAAGACCATATAGCGGGTCTTATATCCATATTGGATAATAAAAAGGTTATCAATGTAATTTGTCCTAACTATAAAAAGAATAGTAAAATTTATAAATCTTTTATGAAATCCTTAAAAAATTCTAGTGCTCATATAATTCATCCACAAGTCGGAGATGAATTTATTTTAGGTAAGGCAAAATTTAAAATCTTATGGCCTAAATCTTTTGAAGATAGTTTAGATAATGAAAATTCCATAGTTTTAAGACTTAGTCATGGCAATAATTCGTTCTTATTTCCTCAAGATGTTGATACGAAAATAGAAGACCAGCTAATATATAGTGGTTATAATCTAAAAAGTGATGTACTAATGCTAGGACACCATGGGAGTAAATTTTCTACTTCAAAAGAGTTTATTAAAGAAGTTAGACCAAAGCTTGCTATACTTTCAGTTGGAAAAAATAATAGGTATAATCATCCCGCTAAACGTGTAATTGATTTACTTATAAACGAGAATATAAAACTTTTAAGAACAGACATTGATGGTAATATATCCTTAGAAAGTAATGGGAATGAAATAAAAGTATATACTGATAAAGAATAAAAATCCCTCTTTAAAGTGAAACTTAATATAGGTTGAACCGACCTCCCAAATTGGTTTTTTATCTTCAACTTTTGTGGTTCAGTCCATAGATATAGTTTCACTAAATTAGAGGGATTTTATTATTATTTACTTTTTACTATCATTTTAGCTAACTCATCTGGATTTCCACACCCAGTAGTTATTACTAGATCATCTTTCTTAATTTCTTTAAGTATATAATCACGAGCACTTTCGAAATCTGGAATATAAATTGCATTTCTTCCAGTCTTTACCATAGCATCAACTACATCCTTGCTATTTATAGTAGGATCAAATGCTTCTCTTGCTGCATATATATCAGTAATTATAACTTCATCTGCATCATCAAAACTTTCAACAAAATCATTAAATAGAGTTTTGGTTCTCGAATATGTATGAGGTTGCCATACACATATTAACCTACCCTTTGTATGCTCCTTAAGAGCGTTTAGAGTCACTTTAATTTCTGAAGGGTGATGTCCATAGTCTGTCATAATATCGCATCCGTTTACATTACCTATTACTTGCATTCTTCTATCAAGCCCTTTATACTCTTTTAAATATTTTCTTATAGTTTCAATATCTACACCATTTTCATGAGTTGATATGATTGCTGCACAAGCATTATTTATATTGTGTCTTCCTATTATAGACAATTCGAAATGTTCAACACTACCATCTTTCATAATCAAATCAAATCTCGGCCTGCCAAGTTCATCAAATGTTATATTAGTAGCGTTATAATCAGCATCTTTATTATCTTGACCATATGTTATAAGCTCACCTTGAACAGCATCTAAAATAAGTTTATTATTTTCTTCATTAAGATTTAGTATAGTTTTAGAATCTTTATCTTGGTTTCTTAAATAGGTTTTGAATGTTTCAATTATTTGATTTAAATCCTTATAAAAATCTAGATGGTCCTCATCTATATTTAGGATGATTACAGTTGAAGGATAATAATACTTTATATTTCCTTTGTATTCACATGCCTCAGTTACTAAAAAATCTTTGTCACCTACGTGTACATTTCCATCAATTTCATCTAATTCTCCACCTAATAAAATCGAAGGATTTTTTGAAGAATGCATAAGAATTTTTGAAATCATACTTGTTGTGGTACTTTTTCCGTGAGAACCAGAAATAGCAATTGAGTTTTTATAGTTTCTCATAAGGGCTCCTAGAAAAACACCCCTTGTAACAACTGGTACATCTAGCTTACGTGCTGCTATTAGTTCCTCATTAGAATCTGCTATAGCATCAGTATATATTACTAAATCTGGATTTTTAATATTTTCTTTTTTTTGTCCAATTAGGACATCTATCCCATTATTAATTAGGTTTTTACTTGTTTCGGAAAGCTGTCTATCAGAACCTGTAATATTGTAACCATTTTCTTTTAGTAAAATGGCGATTCCACTCATTGAAATACCACCTATTCCAATCATGTGAATATTTTTATACTTGTAATCATTTATATTAAATTCAAACATTATTACTCCTTTAAAAGCTTTTTTTATTTTAACTTATGTTATTATACCATAAGTTAAATAATTACTCCATTTCTCAATATTTATCTTTATATTTTGAAAATTGACACAAATTCTATTAAATGATAATCTTTTATTATATAAAGTTAATGAATTGAGAGGTAAAAATGAGATATATTATAGGTAACGATCACGGAGGTATAGATCTTGTTGATAGTGTAGAAGAAATTCTTCTTGATTTAGGTCAAGAAGTTGAAAAAGTAGGCACTTATAATAAGGATTCTTGTGATTACTCTGATTTTGCAAAAAAGGCATGTGAAAAAATCATAAATAATGAAGCGGATTTTGCAATACTAATATGTGGAACAGGAATTGGTATGAGTCTTTCTGCTAATAAAGTTAAAGGAATAAGAGCTGCTTGCGTATCTGATGTTTATTCTGCAAAGATGTCTAGAGCACACAACAATTGTAATGTTTTATGTATTGGTGCAAGAGTAATTGGATCAGAAGTTGCAAAGATAATTGTAGAAACTTTTGTAAAAACTAAATTCGAAGGTGGAAGGCATCAAAGAAGAATAGAAAAAATCACTGAAATTGAGGAGAATAATTAATGTTTAATGAAAAAGATATCAATGCTATAAATGCAATTAGAACTTTATCAATTGCTCAAATAGAAAGTGCAAATAGTGGACATCCTGGTCTTCCAATGGGTGCAAGCCCAATGGCATATGTATTATGGAATAAGGTTTTAAATGTAAATCCAGAAAAAAGTGATTGGCATAATAGGGATAGGTTTGTTTTATCAGCAGGTCATGGATCAGCAATGCTTTATTCATTACTTCACCTAAGTGGATTTGATTTATCTATTGAGGACTTAAAAAACTTTAGACAAATAGGTTCTAAGACTCCAGGACATCCTGAAAGAAAACATACTGATGGAGTTGAGGTAACCACAGGACCATTAGGTCAAGGAATTGCAAATGCAGTTGGATTTGCTATAGCTGAAAAGCATCTTGCAGCTTTATATAATAAAGAAGACTTAAAGATTGTAGATCACTATACTTATGCCATATGTGGAGATGGTGATCTTATGGAAGGTATTTCATATGAATCTATGAGTCTTGCTGGACACTTAAATTTAAATAAACTTATAATTTTACATGATTCTAATGATATATGCTTAGATGGAGATTTAAAAACTTCATTTTCTGAAAATATTGAAGGAAGAGTTAAGGCTCAAAATTGGAATTATCTTAAAGTTGATGATGGTAATGATTTAGATGCTATATATGAAGCAATAAATAAAGCTAAAGAAAGTAAAGATAGACCTAGTTTCATAGAGATTAAAACTATTATAGGTTATGGTTCTTTAAACCAGGGTACCAATAAAGTTCATGGTGCTCCTATAGGTTTTGATGATTATAAAAGAGTAAAAAAATTCTATAATTGGTCCTATGACGACTTTGAAATACCTGAAAATATATACGAAACCTTTAGGGAAAATATATTGAAAAATGGTAAAGAAAAATATCAAAAATGGCTTGAAAAATTTAAAGAATATAGAGAAAAATACCCAGAAGATGCAAAAGATTATATAAGTGGATTTGAAAGAAAACTTGATGAAAATTGGATTGATCAAGTTAAAAAATACTCACACGAAGATGCACCGATTGCCACAAGAGCTTCAAGTGGCGATATAATTCAAGATATAGCAAAAATAAATAAAAACTTTTGGGGAGGAAGTGCCGATTTATTTTCTTCAAATAAGACAGATATAAAATCAAGTGATAGGTTCAAAAAATCAAATCCTGAAGGAAGAAACTTATGGTATGGAGTAAGAGAATTTGCAATGTCTGCTATTGCTAATGCAATTGTAGCACATGGTGGATCTTTCCATCATATATCTACATTCTTCGTATTTTCAGACTACCTTAAGGCTGGTTTAAGGCTTTCTGCTCTATCTCATATACCTGTAACTTATGTGTTTACTCATGATTCGGTAGCAGTAGGTGAAGATGGACCAACACACCAACCTATAGAACAATTAGCAATGATTAGAGCAATTCCTAATACTATAGTGCTTAGACCATGTGATGCTAATGAGGTTAGGCTTTCATGGAAGATAGCACTTGAGAGTAAAGAATCTCCAGTAGTTATAGCCCTAACTCGTCAAAATGTGTCTAACTTAGAAGAAACTGAAAAATTGGATGATATATCTATGGGGGCCTATATAATTAAAGATTCAAATAAAGATAAACCTGATGGAATTATAATAGCAACAGGAAGTGAAGTAGAGCTTGCTATAGAAACTAGAGAAGAACTGTTAAAAGATAATATTGATGTTAGGGTAGTATCAATGCCTTCTTTTGAATTATTTAGAAAACAAAGTGAAAAATATAAAGAGAAAATTTTACCAAAAGATGTAAGAAATAGAGTATCTATTGAAATGGGAACTTCTTTTGGTTGGAGCGAGTTTACAGGTAATGAAGGTTTAAATATAGCTGTAGATAGCTTTGGTATATCAGGTAATTTTAAGGATGTTAAAGAAGAATTAGGTTTTGATAAAACTATAATAGCTAAGAAATATAAAGAAAAATTCAATTGATTAAGGTGGCAAGCTTACTACTTGCCTTCTTCATTTTAAAAAAATACTAAAAAGTGATATATTATAATTATAAGAATAATAAAAAGGAGTGAATATGAGTATACCAACACCACATATTTCAGCAAAAAGTAAAGATGAGATTGCTAATACTGTATTAATGCCTGGAGATCCTTTAAGGGCAAAGTATATAGCCGAAAATTTTTTAGATGATTATAAACAATTTACAAATACTAGAGGAATGTTAGGATTTACAGGCTTTTATAAGGGTAAAAGGGTATCTGTA
Organism: Anaerococcus porci; assembly: GCF_034090325.1. Taxonomy (NCBI): domain Bacteria; kingdom Bacillati; phylum Bacillota; class Tissierellia; order Tissierellales; family Peptoniphilaceae; genus Anaerococcus; species Anaerococcus porci. The sequence goes on along the minus strand of NZ_JAXDSU010000100.1, from coordinate 2,815 downwards.
ATGGGTAGTGGAATGGGAATTCCATCATCAATGATATATTTTAATGAACTATATAAATTCTATGATGTAGAAACTATAATAAGAGTTGGAAGTGCTGGAAGCATGCAAGAAAATGTGAAATTGCATGACATTGTTCTTGCAACAAGTGCTTGTAGTGAGTCCTCAATAAATGATAATTTATTTGGAAATATACATTTTTCACCAACACCAGATTTTGATTTACTTTTGACAGCTTATAATAAATCAAAAGAGTTAGGTTATATAACTCATTGTGGACAAGTGCACTCTTCAGATCAATTCTATAGTAATATTGATGAGAAAGTATTTAAAAACTTACAACAATATGATGTTTTATGTGTTGAAATGGAATCTTATGGTCTATTTACAACCGCTAGAAAATACGGAAAGAAAGCTTTAGCAATATTTACCATTAGTGATTCTTTAGTGTCAAATGAAGCTGATAGTGCTGAAAACAGACAAAATTCTTATACTCAAATGATGGAATTAGCACTAGAAGTTGCACCTAAATAAGGGGTTAAAATGCTTAAAAATATAATACTTGCAGCAGGAGAAGGTACTAGAATGAAATCTAATACCTCTAAAGTTATGACCAAAATTCTAAATAGAGAAATTATATCATATATAATTGATGCGTGTGATATAGAAAATTCTAAAACCATACTAATAGCTGGGAAAAATAAAGCACTTATAGAAGAAAAATTTCCTAATCTTGAAATAAGAGAACAAAAAATAGGAGAAGATTATCCTTATGGCACAGCATATGCGGTAAGTATGGCCTTAGATCTTTTAGAAGATGAAGACGATATTATAATATTAAATGGTGATATCCCACTAATAACTAAAAATTCACTTAATAGTTTTTATAATTTCCACAAAGAAAATAATAACAATTTGAGTGTAATGTCTACTGAAATTGACAATCCAACAGGATATGGAAGGATTATTAGAGAAAATGGGAAATTCAAAAAAATAGTAGAACAAAAAGATGCTAATAAGGATGAACTTAAAGTAAAAGAAATAAATGTAGGTATATATGCTTTTAAGGCAATAGATTTAAAAGAATCACTAAAAAAGATCAATACTGATAACAAGTCAAATGAGTATTACCTAACAGACTGTATTGAGATTTTAAATAATGAAAATAAAAAAGTTGAAAGCTATGTAGCTAGTAATCCTGATCAATTTTATGGAATAAATAATAAAAAAGAGCTTGCAGAAGCTGGTTCAATTTTAAGAAAAAGAATAAATGAATATCATATGTTAAATGGTGTAATCATTGAAAATCCAGACATAGTAACAATAGAAAAAGATGTAAAAATAGGAAAAGATACTCTTATATCAGGTCCTTGTAAAATTTTGGGAAAAACATCTATAGGTGAAAGTTGCATTATTGAAGGAAGTTCAAGAATTGAAGATTCTGAGATAAAAGATAAAGTTAAAATTGATAATTCAGTAATAGAAAAATCTTTTGTAGATGAAGGAACAGATATTGGACCATTTTCTCATTTAAGACCAAAATCAAAATTAGGTAAAAATGTTCATATTGGAAACTTTGTTGAAGTTAAAAACTCAAACATAGATGATGGGACTAAAGCTGGACACCTTGCCTATATAGGAGATGCCGATTTAGGAAAAAACATAAATGTTGGTTGTGGAGTTATTTTTGTTAACTACGATGGTAAGTTTAAGCATAGATCAATTATAGAAGATGATGCCTTTATAGGATCAAATTCAAACTTAGTAGCACCAGTCCATATAGAAAAAGAAGGATATATAGCGGCAGGATCAACTATAACAAAAAATGTAGAAGAAGGAAATCTTTCAGTAGAAAGAGCAAAACAAGTGAATATACCTGGATATGTTGAAAAAAAGAAAAAAAGAGATTTAAAAAAATTAAAGGAGCAAAATTAAGATGACAGAGTGTGTAAATCCATCTAATATTTGTAGGGGAGAGCTTATAGTAATTGCTGGTAATTCAAATCCAAAACTAGCACAAGATGTCGTTAATTCACTAGGAATAGAATTAGGGGAAGCTGAAGTTAAACACTTTGCTGATGGTGAAATTAATGTAAAAATAAATGATACTGTAAGGGGAAAGGATGTATATATAATTCAACCAACTTCATATCCTACCAATGATAATTTAATGGAATTATTGATATTGACTGATGCTTGCAGAAGAGCTTCTGCAGGTCATGTCAATGTAGTAGTACCATACTATGGATACGCAAGACAAGATAGGAAAACAAGAGGTAGAGAACCAATAAGTGCAAAATTAGTTGCAAATTTGATTACAGTTTCTGGTGCAGATAGGGTAATTACTATGGACCTACATGCAGGTCAAATTCAAGGATATTTTGATATTCCTTTAGATCATTTTTCTGCAATTAGACTTTTATCTTCATACTTTAAAAAAGAAGCTTTTGGAAAAAGTGATGATTATGTAGTAGTAAGTCCTGATTTAGGTGGGGTAACTAGGGCTAGAAACTTTGCCGATTATTTGAAATTAACAATAGCCATTATTGAAAAAAGAAGACCAAAACCAAATGTTTCAGAAGTTATGAATGTCATAGGAGATTTTAAGGGAAAACACTGTATTCTAGTTGACGATATGATAGATACTGCTGGTACAATATGCAATGCTGCAAATTATTTAATGGAAAATGGAGCAAAGGATGTATCAATGGCTGCAACTCATGGAGTTTTAAGTGGACCAGCTATAGAAAGATTAGAAGAATCTTGTCTTAAAGAAATAGTGATTACAGATACAATTCAATTGCCAGAAGAAAAAAAG